>NZ_JBICYT010000001.1:450002-664430 GCF_043201215.1 Streptomyces sp. NPDC048331
CCGCTCGGGGCCCCCCCCGGACGGCGTGTGGGGGGGGGCGGGTGGGGGCCCGCCCCCCCGCGGGGTGACACCACACGCGGATAGGCCGAAGGCGCGACGGACGGTTGTCCGTCGCGCCACCGGAAGGGGTGAAGAGTCGTAACTTTCCCGTACGGTTCGCGTTCGAGCACGCTAGAAGTACAGCCTCGGAACGGGCCGGGGCCGCCGGCGCCGGGCTACGCGAAGACCTCCTGCCGCGTCCTGCGGCGACCGGCCGCCATCGCCGGGTCCAGGGCCGGCACGGCGGCCGGCAACGCCCGCGTGTACGGGTGGGTCGGGCGGTCGTGGACCTCGTCGACCGGGCCCTCCTCGACGATCTCCCCGGCCCGCATGACGGCCACCCGGTCGCCGACCTGCCGGACCACCGCCAGGTCGTGCGCGATGAAGACCGACGCGATGCCCAACTCCCGCTGGAGTTCCGTCGGCAGGGCGGTGACCTGCGCCTGGGTGGTCACGTCGAGGGCGGAGACCGGCTCGTCGCAGACGATCAGCCGGGGCCGGGGCCGGGGCGCGAGCGCCCGCGCGAGCCCCACCCGCCGGCGCCGGCCGCCGCTGGACTCGTGCGGGTAGCGGTCGTGGTGCTCGGCCTCCGGACCGACGCGCGGCAGCAGTTGCTCCACCCGGGCCCGGACGGTCGCCTCGTCCCGCTCCCCGGCCGCGCGCAGGGGGTCGGCGCAGTGCGGCCGCCGACGCCGTGGGGCCGTCCGTGCCGGCGACGCGGACGGTGCCGCCGAGGCGGGCGCCCGTACCGCGGTGCGGTCCCGGCAGGGCCGCGGCGACGGTGGACCTGCCGCTGCCGGATTCGCCGACGACGCCGAGGGCCCGGCCCGCCTCCAGGGTGAAGGAGACCCCGTCCACGGCCCGTACGTGCCCGCCCGCCCCGCCCGACAGGGAAGTCGACGACGGCGGTCAACTCTCCGGGAAGACCCAGGGGTTGGGCTTGCACTGGATGCCGTCGATGTTGAGGGACTTGGTCTGCTGCTGCATGACCGGGGCGAGCGCGCCCGGGGTGCGGCAGTTGACGTGGTCGTGCCCGAGCCGGTGGCCGACCTCGTGGTTGATGAGCATCTGGCGGTAGGTGAACATCTGGTCCGGGCCGTAGGTCTCGGAGCCCTGGGCCCACCGGAAGGCGTTGATCATCACCCGCTCGGTCCTGGCCGAGTCGCAGGAGACGTTGCCGACGATGGTGTCGAGTTCGGACTTGGCGCACCAGACCCCGGTGGTACCGGGGCTGGCGAGGGTGATCACGAAGTCGGCCTCCTCGCCCGGCACCCGCTCGAAGGTCTTCGTACCGCCGTGACCCCAGCTGCGGTCGTCGTTGAGCGTGCGGTGCACGGCCTCGGCGAAGAGCTGCGGGTCGAGGCCGAGTCCCTGCTCGACGTCGACCCGGTAGCGCACGACCTTGCCCTTGCCGGGGGCCTTGGCCACCCCGGGCACGGTGTCGAAGGTGCCGGGGCCGGTGAGTTTCGCGTCGAGCGGCAGCTGCTGGGCCATCTTCTGTTCGTACGTCAGCTCCACCACGGGCGCGGCGGACGGCGCGGCCGGCGCCACCGCCTGCGGCGGCGTCGAGCGGTCGTCCGAGCGGGAGGCGCCGGCGTCGGCGCGGCTGTTGCCGGCGGCCTGCGCGCCGGACTTCTCGCCGTCCCCGTCCGAGGTCACCTGGCCGGCGACGACGACGGCGAGGACGGTGGTGACGGCGACGGCGGCCATGCCGGTGTACGTACGGACCTTCCGGCCGCGGCCGGAGCCGGACGGCTCCTCGGTCTCGTCGTCGGCTTCCTCGGGCACGACCGGGGCCACCGGATCGACCGGCTTGCGCGGCCCGGGCACCCGGCGCTGCGCGCCGGTGGAGGTGACGGGGTCGAGGTCGAGGTCGGCCGGCGGCGCCAGGGTGACCTGCGGGAAGCCCACCGCGGGGGTACCGAAGGCCGGGGTGTCGGAGTCACGGTACGACGTGGGCGCCGGCGCGCCGGCGGTGGCGCCGTGCGGGCGCCGTACTCCGTGCCAGTCCCCGTACACGGAGTCGGGGCGGGCCCCCCAGACGTCGTCGGACTCGTACTGCTGGGGGTGACCGCCGGTCCGCGCGTCGGCGTGGTACCGGTCCTGGGGCACGTATCCCTGGTGGGTGACGGTCGGTTCGGGCCGGTACCCGGCGAACGGATCCTCGTAGGGAAGGGGCGCGGGCTCCGGCTGCGGCCGGTCGGGTGCCGGGGCGGCGGCCGGAGCCGGAGCTGGGGCAGGGCCCTTGCGACTATGTCGTCCCACGGTCCTCAGCCTCTGCCGTCTTCGGTATATCGGTCACTCTCGCCCGTCCCGGTGTCGCTCAGCAGCTCCCGGAAAGCGGCGGCCACCGCCTCGGGGTACTCCATCATCGCCACGTGTCCGGCCTCGGGCAGGCACAGCAGCCGCGAACCGCGGAAGGCCGCGGCCGCCTTGTGCGCCATACGGTACGAGACCAATTGGTCCCGGCCACCGTAGACCAGCAGGGAGGGTGCGAGAACCCGCTGCGCCTGCCGCCACAGTCCGTGCTGGCCACCGAGGGTGTAGGCGTCGACGATGCCGCGCGAGGAGCGCGTCATCGCCTCCCAGAAGTACGGCAGGGCCATCCGCCGCTCCATCTCCTCCACGGCGTTGCGAAATCCCTCCGGTGTCACCCGGGAGGGGTCTCCGTAACAAAGCGCCGTCACCCCCCTGGTGCGCTGTTCGGCGCCCATCCCCTGGGTCAGTCGGTTGAAGAGCGCGGCCACCCCGGGCACGGCGAGCAGCGCGGTCGGCACGGCCGACCTCTGCACGCGCAGCTCGGGCAGGGCGGGCGAGATCAGCGTCAGGGTGCGTACGAGGTCGGGCCGGACGGCCGCGACGCGGGTGGAGACGGCGCCGCCGAGGGAGTTGCCGAACAGGTGGACCGGGCCGCGCCCGGCGGCGTCGAGATGCCGGATGACGGCGCGGGCGAAGGCGGTGACGGAGTAGTCCCGGTCGGCGGGTGGTGGGGACCAGCCGAAGCCCGGCAGGTCGACGGCCTCGCCGTCGACGGTGTCGGCCAGTCGCGCCATCAGATCCGACCAGTTCTGGGAGGAACCGCCGAGTCCGTGCACGAACAGGGCGGGTGGCAGCCCGGTGCGCAGGGGCGGCCGGACCCGGACGGCCAGTTCCAGGCCGGGCAGCACGGTGGTGCGCAGCTGCTCCCCTTCGGCCACTCGAACGGCTCCCACCTGGGAGGACAGCTCGGCGGTGGACCGTACGCCCGGCAGCTCGGTCGAAGACATGCGGGCAATGTTACGAGACGATCACGTTCCACTTCTTGTGTTCACGGTCACAAATTCAAGCGGATCCGCATAGCGGTGCCTCCTGCTTCCTCCTAGGCTCGTAAGTGAGCACAAGGAAGCGAGGGGAGCGGCATGACTGTCGACCCTGCGGAGCCGGACACCTTCCGGGAGCAGTTTCCGGAGTCCCTCGATCCTGAGGCGCCCGAGGCGGATGTGGCGGAGCAGCTGGCCGATCTCCGGCCGGACCAGGACGACCCGATCGGCGCGCGCTCGGTGAACGGGGTCTCGGACGGCGATGCCGTCGAGCAGGCGCGGGTGGTGCCGCTGGACGAGGACGACTACCGCTGACCCGCGGCCGATCGGGCATCGACCAAACCGCTGATCAACCCGCTGATCAAACCGCTGACCAGCGCCTCCGGGCCGTCCGTACCGCGAGAAAAGTCGGATGGAACCCACCAGATTCGGTTACCGAAAAGTACGATGGCGGCGCGGCGCAGAGCGCACTGTGTTCTTAGAGAAAGTGGGAGGCGGCGTGACAGCCATCGAGCAGACCGAGGCAGCGCGTCCGCGGGGCACGCGACTGCCGCGCCGAGCCCGGCGCAACCAGCTCCTGGGCGCGGCCCAGGAGGTTTTCGTCGCGCAGGGATATCACGCGGCGGCCATGGACGACATCGCCGAGCGGGCCGGCGTGAGCAAGCCGGTGCTCTACCAGCACTTCCCGGGCAAGCTCGACCTGTACCTGGCCCTGCTGGACCAGCACTGCGAGGCCCTGCTGCTGGCCGTGCGCACGGCGCTCGCGTCGACGACGGACAACAAGCTCCGCGTGGCGGCCACGATGGACGCCTACTTCGCGTACGTGGAGGAGGAGGGCGGCGCCTTCCGACTGGTCTTCGAGTCCGACCTGACGAACGAACCGGCGGTGCGCGAGCGCGTCGACCGCGTCTCGCTCCAGTGCGCCGAGGCCATCTCGGACGTCATCGCCGAGGACACCGGCCTGTCCAAGGACGAGTCGATGCTGCTGGCCGTGGGCCTGGGTGGGGTCTCTCAGGTCGTGGCCCGCTACTGGCTCTCCAGCGAGAGCCCGGTCGCCCGCGAGACGGCGGTGGGCCTGCTGACCTCGCTCGCCTGGCGCGGTATCGCCGGTTTCCCGCTGCACGGCACCGAGTCCTGAGGGACCCGTCGCCGACGGCGTCCGCCACGTCGGCGGCGGTCCTCGTCGACCGGTGTTCGCTGCGAGCGTGTCCGCTCTGCGCGGTCCGCGTCCCCTCACCGGGCTAATGTGGACCGCGTACGGCGCGGCTGATCGCGCGAACCGGATCGTCGGAGGGACAAAGCCGTGGAGGTCAAGATCGGCGTGCAGCACGCACCCCGGGAGATCGTGCTGGAGAGCGACCTGAGCGCCGAGGAGCTGGAGGCCGTCGTCGCCGCCGCGCTCTCCGGTCAGTCGCCGCTGCTGAGCCTCACCGACAACAAGGGCCGCAAGGTCCTCGTGCCGTCGGACCGCCTGTCGTATGTCGACCTGGGCGAGCCGAGCGCGCGCAAGGTCGGTTTCGGCGCGCTCTGAGAACTGTTGGAAACGGCCCGGTGGTTGATCCCACCGGGCCGTTTCTGTTTCTTCCGCTTCGGGTAGGACCGCAGTGACCCGGTTTGCCCTGACGTATGGGAGAGACCTCATGCTGCTGCTGGAAGTGCTCGGCTCCGCGCTCCTGGGCCTCGCCTTGTCCGCGACAGCCGCCCGGGTGCTCACGCGCCGGTTGCCTTCCCTCAAAGTGGTGCTGGTCAGCGGGGTGCTGGGGGCGCTGTTCGGGGCGTATCTGACCCACTTCGCGCTGGGACCCGGGCACAACACCCTGACCGCGACGCTGATCGGTGCGGTGCTGGTGTCGGCCGTGGTCCTGTCCCTGTTGCTCCGTCCGGCCGCAGGGCCCCGCAGGCGGTCCCACAGGACTCCGTTTTCACTCCCGTCGCGGGGCTGACCACACCGACCGCTGACCCCTGAACCACGTACGTCGGCCCCGGCGCGCCATGTGCGCGCCGGGGCCGACGTGTGGAGCGGTACGAGCGGTACCAGCGGTACGGGGCCTCGCGGGCGCCGTGGGTTCAGGCGGCGAGGCCGAGGGCCGCCATGCGCTTGGTGTGCGCCTTGGTGATGCGGGTGAACATCTCGCCGACGGCCGCCAGGTCGAAGCCGGCCGCCATCCCGTCGACGCCGCCGACCAGCATGGTCGAGAGCGCGTCGCGCTCGGCGACCACGCGCTGCGCCTGCGAGAGGGCCTCGCCCATCAGTCGGCGGGCCCAGAGCGCGAGCCGGCCGCCGCAGCGCGGGTCCGCCTCGATCGCCGCGCGGACCTTCTCGACGGCGAAGTTGCCGTGGCCGGTGTCGTCGAGCACGCCGAGCACGAGGGCGCGGGTGTCGGTGTCCAGGTGGGAGGCGACCTCGCGGTAGAAGTCACTGGCGATGGAGTCGCCCACGTAGGCCTTGACCAGGCCCTCCAGCCAGTCCGAGGGCGCGGTCTGGCGGTGGAAGTCGTCGACGCCCTTGGCGAAGGGCTCCATGGCGGCGGTGGGCTCGACCTCGATCGCCGCGAGCCGGTCCCGCAGCCGCTCGAAGTGGTGGAATTCGGCGGAGGCCATCGCGGCGAGCTCGGCCTTGTCGTCCAGGGTGGGCGCGAGCTTCGCATCCTCCGCGAGGCGCTCGAAGGCCGCGAGCTCTCCGTAGGCGAGCGCGCCGAGCAGGTCCACGACGGCGGCCCGGTACTGCGGCGAGGCAGAGGCGGCGGCCCAGTCCTGGGAGGCGATACCGACGGCGTCGGCGGGGGCGCTGTCGTCGGCGGGCGAGGCGTTTTCTACGGTCGACATGCTCCGCACAATAGCCCGCCGAATGGCACTCCAAGTCACCACGCCGGTTCCTTGCCTGTCCAGCTAAACGCACCTACCCGGTGAATTCACCCGACACACCTGCGCGATTCCGGGGTACAGTGGTAATGCGCCTGCCGAATACTCGGCGGGCCATCCGAATGAGGATGCCCGGTCGGTGGCCCGATCGGCTCCAACCGACCGCCCTCGGTGCGGTGCGTACGTTCATGCGTACCGCCTCCCACGAGGGGCCCCCTCAGCGGCAGATGCGCTTGAGCGAAGGCTAGTGGTCCCGCGCAGCTTCGTACGTAGCAGTACTGCAAGCACGGCACGGTACGACCCCCCTCGCCGCCTCGCGCCGCGTCTCACAGAAGAGGCAGCACCCTGACTACGTTCCGAGACCTCGGGATCTTCCCCGAGACGGCCGAGGCCCTTGAGGCCGTCGGCATCGTGTCCCCCTTCCCGATCCAGGAGATGACCCTTCCCGTCGCCCTTTCCGGCACGGACGTCATCGGCCAGGCCAAGACCGGTACCGGCAAGACGCTCGGTTTCGGCCTTCCCCTGCTGGAGCGGGTCGTCGTCCCCGCCGACGTCGAGGCCGGCCGCGCCACCCCCGCGCAGCTGACCGACGCCCCGCAGGCCCTCGTGGTGGTTCCGACCCGCGAGCTGTGCACCCAGGTCACCAACGACCTCCTGACCGCGGGCAAGGTCCGCAACGTCCGCGTCCTCGCCATATACGGCGGTCGCGCGTACGAGCCCCAGGTCGAGGCGCTCAAGAAGGGCGTCGACGTGATCGTCGGCACCCCGGGCCGCCTGCTCGACCTGGCCGGGCAGAAGAAGCTCGACCTCTCGCGCGTCAAGGCCCTCGTCCTGGACGAGGCCGACGAGATGCTCGACCTGGGCTTCCTGCCCGACGTCGAGAAGATCATGGCGTACCTGCCCGCGAAGCGTCAGACGATGCTGTTCTCGGCGACCATGCCGGGTGCGGTCATCGGCCTGGCCCGTCGCTACATGACGCAGCCGACCCACATCCGCGCCGTCTCCGAGGACGGTGAGGGCGCGACCGTCGCCAACATCACGCAGCACGTCTTCCGTGCGCACAACATGGACAAGCCGGAGCTCGTCTCCCGCATCCTGCAGGCCGAGGGCCGTGGCCTCGCCATGATCTTCTGCCGTACCAAGCGCACGGCGGCCGACATCGCCGAGCAGCTGGAGAAGCGCGGCTTCGCGTCCGGCGCCGTCCACGGCGACCTGGGCCAGGGCGCGCGCGAGCAGGCGCTGCGCGCGTTCCGCAACGGCAAGGTCGACGTGCTGGTGTGCACCGACGTCGCCGCGCGCGGTATCGATGTCGAGGGTGTGACCCACGTCATCAACTACCAGACGCCGGAGGACGAGAAGACCTTCCTGCACCGGGTGGGCCGCACCGGCCGCGCGGGCAACAAGGGCACCGCCGTCACCCTGGTCGACTGGGACGACATCCCGCGCTGGCAGCTGATCAACAAGGCGCTGGAGCTGGACTTCCACGACCCGGTCGAGACGTACTCCACGTCGCCGCACCTGTTCGAGCAGCTGAACATCCCCGCCGGCACCAAGGGCATCCTGCCGCGCGCCGAGCGCACGCGAGCCGGCCTGAAGGCCGAGCAGCTGGAGGACCTGGGCGAGACCGGCGGCCGCGGTGGCCGTGGCGGCCGCTCCGGTCCGGCGGCCGCCGCCGTGGTGACCGAGGAGCGTCCGGCCCGTACCCGTACGCCGCGCCAGCGCCGCCGCACCCGTGGCGGGGCGGAGCTCGCCGAGGGCGCCGAGGCTCCGGCCGCGGTGGCCCCGGTGGCGGACGCGCCGACGGCTCCGGCCGCCGACGAGCCGCGCAGGCCGCGCCGCCGCCGTACCCGTGTGGGCGCGGTGCCGGTCCAGGCCGAGACCGCTCAGGCCGCACCGGCCGCGGTGGCCGAGGCCCCCGTGGCCGCGGTGACCCCGGTCGCCGAGGAGGCCCCGGCGAAGCCGAAGCGCACCCGCACCCGCAAGGTCGTGGAGAGCGCCCCGGAGCCGGACTTCCAGATGGCCCCGCTCGTGGAGCCCGCGCCCGGCCGGGCACGGCGCCCGCGCAAGGTCGTGGTGACGACTCCGGAGCCGGACTTCCAGATGGCTCCGCCGGTCGAGCCCGTGAAGGCGCGGCGCACCCGCAAGGCCGCGGCCGCCCCGGCGGCCGCGGTGACCCCGGTCGCCGAGGTTCCCGCCGAGGAGGCTCCGGCCAAGCCGAAGCGCACCCGTACGCGCAAGGTCGCGGCCGCTCCGGTCGCCACCGAGACCGGCGCTGTGGCCGAGGAGGCCCCGGTCAAGCCGAAGCGGACCCGTACCCGCAAGGTCGCGGCCGCTCCGGAGGCGTAAGCCTCAGCGGCACCCCGCACCCCGCCGATGGCCCCGATCCCCTTTCGAGGGGGCCGGGGCCATCGCTCCGTCCGGGTCGTGCCGGCAGGGTCCTCCCGGGCCGTGCCGGCGACCGTACGGGCCGGTAACCTCGGGCCATGAGCAAGCCGCCGCGCCTCACCCTGCCCTCCGCCGCCCGCGCGTACCTCCTCACCACCGAGCGCGGCGGTTTCGCCGTGCACGAGGCCGGTGAGCCCGTACGCGGCACCGCCCTGCTGGTCCCCGGCTTCACGGGCAGCAAGGAGGACTTCATCGGCCTCCTGGAGCCGCTGGCGGCCGCCGGGTACCGGGTGGTCGCCGTGGACGGTCGCGGCCAGCACGAGACCCCGGGCCCGCGCGAGGAGGCCCCGTACGCCTTGGAGGAGCTGGCGCGGGACGTCCTCGCACAGGTCCGCGCACTGGGCGAGGACCGCGTGCACCTGGTCGGACATTCGCTCGGCGGGCTGATCTCGCGCGCCGCCGTGCTGCGCGACCCCGCGCCCTTCGCCTCGCTCACCCTGATGAGCAGCGGGCCGGCCGCGATCTCCGAGGAGCAGCAGGCCCGGACGAAGCTGCTGGTGGCCGCGCTGGAGGCGATGGGCGACGACATGCCCGGGATCTGGGCGGCGATGCGGGCCCACGATCCCGTGGACGCGGCCGCGGACTCCCCGGAGCTCGCGCACTTCCTGCGCGAGCGGTGGCTGGCCACCGTCCCCGAGCAGCTGATCGTCACCGGTCGGACATTGATCTCCGAGCCGGACCGGGTGGCGGAGCTGAGCCGCGTCGACCTGCCGAAGCTGGTCCTGTCCGGGGCCGTGGACCAGGCCTGGCCGGTGCCGCTGCTGGACGAGACGGCCCGGCGCCTGGGGGCACGGCGGGTGATCGTGCCGGGGACGGATCACTCGCCGAACGCCGAGGACCCGGCCACGACGGCGCGCGAGCTGGCCGCGTTCTGGACCTCCTGCGCCGGCTCATAGTTAGCCAATGAAAAAATTTCGTTAGCGTAGGGAATGATTGCGGCCTACACTTCGTTGAACCAGTGCAAGAGAGACACTGACGAAGGGAGAAGCCCCATGCGCTTCGAGATTCTGCGCCTGGACGACGTCGACGGGTCCGCCGTGGACAGCACCGTCGTCGACGCGGCCTCCGTCAACCGGATCGTGCAGCAGGCCGCAGCCGTCGGCCAGCGCATCCTGATCCGACCGGCCGAGAGTGCGTCCTGCTGACGCACCGCACGCAAGACGTTCACGCCCCCGCACCGATCCCGGTGCGGGGGCGTTCGCATGAGCGGCGGGGCGTCAGGAGCCCTGGACGACCTGGAGCACGCCGTTGATGATCTGCTGGACGGCGATCGCCGAGAGCATCATGCCCGCGAGCCGGGTGACGAGGACGACGCCGCCGTCCTTGATGACCCGGATGATCACCAGCGAGTAGCGCATGGTGATCCACAGCACGACGTGCATGGCGATGATCGCGGCCCAGACCGAGACCTGCCCGGCGGCGCCGTCGGCCTTCTGGACGGCCAGGATCACGGACACGATCGCGCCGGGGCCGGCCAGCAGCGGCATGCCGAGCGGGACCAGCGCCACGTTCACGTCCTTGGTCTGCTTCGGCTCGTCGTTCTTGCCGGTGAGCAGGTCCAGCGCGATGAGCAGGAGCAGCAGACCACCGGCGATCATCAGCGCCGGGACGGAGACGTGCAGGTAGTCCAGGATCTGCTGGCCGCAGATACCGAAGACCGCGATGACACCGAAGGCCACGCAGACGGCCTGCCAGGCCATCCGGCGCTGCACCTTGACGGGACGGCCGGAGGTCAGCGCGAGGAAGATCGGCGTGATCCCCGGGGGGTCCATAATCACAAAAAGGGTGAGAAAAAGGGATCCGAAGACGGCGAAATCAAACACAGTGATGCCTTGCAGAAGAGAGGGGTGTCGCGAAGAAGAAAGGTGGGACGGGTGGAGCGGGCCGGATCCGGCCGGTCAGCGCTCGCGTCCGCCGGCGCCCGGCACCGGGAAGGCCCCCGTCGCGCGGCGCGTGATCTCGCCGTAGATCTCGGGGTCGGTCGTGTACTCCCCGAGGCGACAGGTCTTGCGGCTGCCGTGGTAGTCGCTGGACCCCGTGGTCAGCAGGCCGAGGTCCGACGCCAGGCCGCGCATCCGGGCGCGGGTGTCGGTGTCGTGGTCCATGTGGTCCACCTCGATGCCGTCCAGGCCCGCGGCCGCCATGTCGGCTATCGCGGACTCGGAGACGCACCGGCCGCGCTTGACGGCGGCGGGGTGCGCGAGGACGGTGACCCCGCCGGCCGCCTTCACCAGGCGCACTGCCTCGAACGGGTCGAGTTCGTGCTTCTCGGCGTACGCGCGGCCGCCGTCGGCGAGCCAGTCGGGCGTGAAGGCGTCCGAGACGGTGGGTACGACGCCCAGCTCGACGAGGGCGGTGGCGATGTGCGGCCGCCCGACCGAGCCGTCACCGGCGATCCTGGCCACCTGCTCCCAGGTGACGTCGACGCCGAGGTCCCGCAGCTTGCCGATCATGGCCTGCGCGCGCGGGGTGCGGTCGTCGCGGACGAGTTCGCGCTCCCGGGCCAGCTCGGGCTCCTCGGGGTCGAAGAGGTAGGCGAGCATGTGCACGCCGACCCCGTCGAGCCGGCAGGAGAGTTCGGCCCCGGTCACCAGCGTCAGGCCGGCGGGAAGGGCCGCCAGGGCCTCGCCGTATCCGCGCACGGTGTCGTGGTCGGTCAACGCGACCACGTCCAGCCCCGCGCCGGCGGCGTTGCGCACCAGCTCGGCGGGTGTGTCCGTACCGTCGGAGGCCGTGGAGTGGGCGTGCAGGTCGATGCGCACAGCCTGGCTCCATGGTTCGAACGTACGGGGGACACTCCAGGATAACCGGGCCGCGGACCCCCTCAGGCAGGGCCCAGGATGCGCGGACTCAGGGCCCCGCACGGAACGAGCTCGACCTCGGACCCCGCGTCGCGCAGGTCGGTGAGGACGAGCTCGTCGTACATCAACAGGCCGGACTGTTCCGGCCAGACGATGGCCCAGAGCCACAGGCCGCGCGCCTCGCCGGCGAAGACGGCCCGGTCGTCCGGGCTGCCCTTGACGTGCCACAGCGGTGTCGGCCGGCCCGCCGACACCACCTTGGCGTGGGGCGGCGCCGATACGTCGATGGACGAGCCGGGGTCGACACCGTCGATGCCCGCGTAGCGCGCGCCGAGGCCCACGCCCAGCTCCTCCGCGATCAGCAGCAGCTCGCCGATTCCGCCGAGCGGGCCGGGACCCGAACAGGCCACCGCCGTCGCCCGACCACCGCTGCGGTCGTCACCCGCGGACGCGACCCCGGTGAACAACCACCCCACCGGCAGCGGCCACGGCATCCACACCGGTACCCGCGCCCGGTGCACCACCACGCTCAAGCCTTCGACGCTCGGCGGGATGACGGGTTGCAGGGGGTGGACGGCGCCGTGCACCGCGCACTGCCAGGAGTCGGAGAAGAGTCCGGGCGCCCTGACCCGGCCACCGCACTTCGGGCAACTTGGTTCACCCCTCATAAGAAGCCACGCTCCTCCCCGCCCGGCCCCCCGTCAAGGCACGCTCACCCGTCCGGGCCCTCAGTCGAGTGCGACGGCGCTACGCAAAGGGTCCCGCAGGTCCGTTCCGCGCGCGAGCCAGCGTTCCTGGAGGGCGGCCGCTCCGTGCACGCGCTTCCAGGCCGCCTCGTTCGCCGTCATCGGCAACAGGGGGAGGAAGTGGACCGGATCCATGGGCTCGTCGAGCTCCAGATCCTCGACCAGACCGCCCGGTTCCGCCACGAGCACGGAGCTGAAGGGAGCCCCGTCCCAGAGCGGTTCGCCCACGTCCAGCGAGGCCCCGGGGGCCACGATCAGGCCCTCGACCTGGGGGGACGCGGCCAGCACCGCGAGCGGCCGCAGGAGTTTGTCGGTGGCCGCCAGTCCGGCCCGCACGGTCAGCACGAGCTCGGCGCGCGGGCCCCGTACGGGGTCGGCGACCACGGCGGTCGGATCGGTCATCGGGTGCGCGGACATCCCGAGGGTCGCGTACCGCACGAGGTCGCCCTCGGCGAAACGGAGTACCTCGATGCGGTCGGTGCCCAGGAAGGTGACGGCGGCGCGTGCGTCGGGTTCACCGAACGCCGTGCGCAGTCGGGCCTCCACGAGGGCCAGAATTTCTGCCATGAAGCGAGCATAGAACTCGTATCAGGCGGGTAAAGGGCGGGTCTTGACCATCCGTCGGCTGATAGTGTTGACAGCTGTTCGGGGCCGCACGCAGAAGCGGTGTTTCAGCGCCCCGGCAACAGGACGTCCCTCACGGGGGACCGGCCGGAGGAGGTGGGGCTGCGGTGGACCGAAGTCGATCGTGCAGTACCAATCGCTCTTCCACTTCTGTGACGGGCGTTTCCCGCCCCCTTTGATCTGCTCGATCCCCTGATCCGCCGGTCAGTAGAAGAGCGACGGCAGAACGTTGTCCTCCCGTCCTGTTCCCTCCCCCTGCCTGGGCCTGCCCGCCCGCGGTGGAGGGTCTCCCACCCGTACGGTCCGCAGCCGTGCGCGAGAAGGAGCCTGCCATGTCGATGCTGCCCTACCTGCGTGCGGCCGTCCGTCCGTCCCTGCGCAGGGCCACCCCCGTACAGCCCGGCTACGACACCACCCGCGACCCGTCGGCGAGCAGCGCGGTGGTCGACTGCGCCGTGTACCGCGGCGGGCGGCGGGTGCTGGGTCCGGCGTGTCTGACGCCCCGTGAGGCGATCCGCCGGGTCCGCGAGGACGGCGGGTTCGCGTGGATCGGCCTGCACGAGCCGACGGAGGCCGAGTTCGCGGGGATCGCCGCGACCTTCGGCCTGCACCCGCTGGCCGTGGAGGACGCGGTGCACGCGCACCAGCGGCCGAAGCTGGAGCGCTACGACGACACCCTCTTCACCGTCTTCAAGACGATCCACTACGTCGACCACGCCGAACTGACCGCCACCAGCGAGGTGGTGGAGACCGGCGAGGTGATGTGTTTCACCGGCCCCGACTTCGTCATCACCGTCCGGCACGGCGGACAGGGCTCCCTCAAGGGCCTGCGCCACCGCCTCCAGGACGACCCGGAGCTCCTCGCGAAGGGCCCCTCGGCGGTCCTGCACTCCCTCGCCGACCACGTCGTCGACGGCTACATCGCGGTCGCGGCGGCGGTGCAGGACGACATCGACGAGGTGGAGAGCGAGGTCTTCGCGGCCCCGACCAAGGGCAGTGCGCGCGGCGGCGACGCGGGCCGCATCTACCAGCTCAAGCGCGAGGTGTTGGAGTTCAAGCGGGCGGTCGCGCCGCTGCTGCGACCGATGGAGCTGCTGAGCGAGCGGCCGATGCGGCTGGTGGACCCGGACATCCAGAAGTACTTCCGCGACGTCGCCGACCACCTGGCGCGGGTGCACGAGCAGGTGGTCGGCTTCGACGAGCTGCTGAACTCCATCCTCCAGGCCAATCTGGCACAGGCGACGGTCGCCCAGAACGAGGACATGCGCAAGATCACCTCCTGGGCGGCGATCATCGCCGTGCCCACGATGATCTGCGGGGTGTACGGGATGAACTTCGACCACATGCCGGAGCTCCACTGGCGCTACGGATATCCGATGGTGATGGCCGCGATCGTCGCCTCCTGCTTCACCATCCATCGCGCGCTGCGCCGGCACGGCTGGCTGTGACCGCGAGCCGCCCCGGACACCCGTCCGTCCGCGGGGATCGACCCCCTACCCTGTCGGCATGACTCTCAGCACGCTCGACCTGGCCCTCGTCGAGGAGGCCACCAAGAAGTCCGGCCTGATCTGGGTGCGCGGCGACGGGGCCGACCGCGCCCTGTGGCACGCCTGGGTGGACGGCGCGGCCCATGTGCTGGGCGACGGGCCCGGCGAGCAGCCGTTCCCGGGGCTGGCGGACGGCGCGCGCGCCGAGGTGACCGTGCGGAGCAAGGACAAGGGCGGCCGGCTGGTGGCCTGGACGGCGACGGTACGGGAACTCCCGCCGCGCGGCGAGGAGTGGGCTGCGGCGGTCGCCGAGCTCAAGGGCAAGCGGCTGAACGCGCCCGACTCCGAGGAGATGACCGAGCGGTGGGCGCGCGAGTGCCGGCTGCTGCGCCTGGAGCCGGAATCGGTCCGGTCGCAGCTCCCTGACGGCTCGCTGGTCGCCGTCCCGCTGCCGTCCTCGGCGACGACCCGCCGCCCCGTCCCGGCGGGCCTGCCGAAGCTGCTGCTGAAGCGGCGCCGCTAGGTCGTCACGGCTTGGTGGGGTTCGCGCCTTGGCCGGTGCCCTTGGAGGAGGACGGGGCGGGTGCTCCGCTCTGGTCCTTGGTGGTCGGCAGCTGGGAGCCGTAGTCCACCGTCTGGTCCTGCGCGGGCGCCTCCAGCGGGAACGTCTTGCCCCACTCGGCGAGTTCCACCCGGCCGGCGCCGCCCGCCCGCTCCATCAGCAGCGGGTACGGGGTGCCCTCCAGGGAGACCGAGAGCTTGCCGCCCTTGCCGGCGTCCGCCGTGACCTGGACCGCGCGGGTGTGCCCGACCTTGGTGTAGGAGCCCTTGGCGAGCTTGCCCTCCAGTCCGAGCAGCCCGTCCAGCAGCACGTCCATGTCGGTGAAGCCGCGGAACTGCTTGTACGAGGGGTCGCCCTCCGGCACCTTCACGAACTTGTCGCCGAGCTTGCCGGCCGAGTCGGACTGGCCCCAGAACGCCGCGCTCGCCTTCAGGTACAGCTGCTCCCCCACGCGCAGCAGCCGGAAGGTGTCGTCGTTGGACTTCACCTCGCCGGAGCCCCCGTCCGACTTGAGCCGCATGTCGAGGGTGAAGGACTTGCCGCCGCTCACCAGGGTGCCGGACAGGTGCACCGAGTCGGCCTCGGTCGCGGCCGTCTTCGCCTTCTCCTCGATCTTGTCCGCGGAGAGCTTGCCGACGCCGTTGGTGCCCTCGTCGGGGTCCTCGCCGCAGCCCGTACCGGTGACGGCGAGGCCCGCGCACAGCACACCGATGAACGCGGCCCGGCGCAGCCGCGCGGCAGGGAAGTAGGCGGTCACGGGCGGGTGCCTCTCGTCGGACATCTGCGAGCAGCAGGCAGCGTACCCGCCCGTACATCGCGCCCCGCGACCGCTCCCCGGTGTGCACGGGCCCCCGGGCGGACGGCCCCACCAGGACGCTTTCCCCCGGCACGGGCTAGCCTGAGGGGCGGCACGACTCTTGATCGACGCACTAGGAGGCGCTCGGATGGCTGCAGGCGCCCCGCGGATCTTCGTCTCGCATCTGTCGGGTGTGCCCGTCTTCGATCCCAACGGCGACCAGGTCGGCCGGGTCCGCGACCTCGTCGCGATGCTCCGCGTCGGTGGCCGCCCGCCGCGGCTGCTGGGCCTGGTGGTCGAGGTCGTCAGCCGGCGGCGGATCTTCCTGCCGATGACCCGGGTCACCGGGGTGGAGTCCGGGCAGGTCATCACCACCGGTGTGATCAACATGCGGCGGTTCGAGCAGCGTCCGACCGAACGCCTGGTCCTCGGGGAGTTGCTCGACCGGCGGGTGACGCTGGTGTCGAGCGGCGAGGAGGTCACCGTCCTGGACGTGGCCATCCAGCAGCTGCCGGCCCGCCGGGACTGGGAGATCGACCGGATCTTCGTGCGCAAGGGCAAGTCGGGGGCGCTGCGCCGGCGGGGCGAGGCCCTGACGGTGGAGTGGTCGGCTGTGACGGGCTTCTCGCTGGAGGAGCACGGGCAGGGCGCCGAGAACCTGGTCGCCACCTTCGAGCAGATGCGCCCGGCCGACGTGGCGAACGTCCTGCACCACCTGACGCCCAAGCGGCGGGCCGAGGTGGCCAACGCCCTCGACGACGACCGGCTCGCGGACGTGCTGGAGGAGCTGCCCGAGGACGAGCAGGTGGAGATCCTCGGCAAGCTGAAGGAGGAGCGCGCCGCCGACGTCCTGGAGGCGATGGACCCGGACGACGCGGCCGACCTGCTGTCGGAGCTGCCGGAGGACGACAAGGAGCGGCTGCTGACGCTGATGCAGCCGGACGACGCGGCCGACGTGCGCCGCCTGCTGTCCTACGAGGAGAACACCGCCGGCGGTCTGATGACCACGGAGCCGATCGTGCTGCGGCCCGACGCGACGGTCGCCGACGCGCTGGCCCGCGTACGGCAGGCGGACCTGTCGCCGGCGCTGGCGGCGCAGGTGTACGTGTGCCGGCCGCCGGACGAGACGCCGACGGGCAAGTACCTGGGCACGGTGCACTTCCAGCGGCTGCTGCGCGATCCCCCGTTCACCCTGGTCAGCTCGATCGTGGACACGGACCTGCCGCCGCTGCGGCCGAACGCCTCGCTGCCCGCGGTCACCACGCACCTGGCCGCCTACAACATGGTGGCGGTGCCGGTGGTCGACGAGAGCGGCTCGCTGCTGGGCGCGGTGACCGTGGACGACGTGCTGGACCACCTGCTGCCGGACGACTGGCGGGAGACGGACTTCCATTCCGAGGAGGCCGTCGGTGGCCGCTGAGCGAGGGCGCTTCGACCGGGGGCGGGGCGAGCAGGCGCGCGAGCGGCGCCGTGAGCAGATCCGGGAGCGGCGCGAGCAGGCCCGTACGCAGGCGCGCGAGCACGGGCTCGCGTCGGAGGCGACGGAACGTTCCGGCGAGCGCTCGGCGAAGTCGTCGAGCACCGGGTCGAGCGCGCTGACGCGCTCGCGGGTGCGCCTGGACCTGCCGCGTGCGCCGCGCCGCTCGCTGCTGCCCGAGTACGACCCGGAGGCCTTCGGCCGGCTCTCGGAGCGGGTGGCGCGCTTCCTGGGCACCGGGCGGTTCATCGTCTGGATGACCCTGGTCATCATCGTCTGGGTGCTGTGGAACATCTTCGCGCCGGACGACCTGCGGTTCGACCCGTACCCGTTCATCTTCCTGACGCTGATGCTGTCGCTCCAGGCCTCCTACGCGGCCCCGCTGATCCTGCTCGCGCAGAACCGTCAGGACGACCGCGACCGGGTCACGCACGAGCAGGACCGCAAGCAGAACGAGCGCTCCATCGCCGACACGGAGTACCTGACCCGGGAAATCGCGGCCCTGCGGATGGGTCTGGGCGAGGTCGCCACCCGTGACTGGATCAGGTCCGAGTTCCAGGACCTGATCAAGGAGATGGACGAGCGCCGTCTATTCCCCGCCGAACGTGACGAAGGCGACCGCTGACGGGCTTTCCTGCGGCCTGCTACCGAGCCGTACCATCGGGGCATGGCTACCGACACAAGCTCCGCCGCCGTGCCTGAGCAGGACGCGATCCTGGACGCGCTGGCGACGGTGAACGACCCCGAGATCCACCGGCCGATCACCGAGCTCGGCATGGTCAAATCGGTGGAGATCGGCGCGGGCGGCGAGGTCGCCGTCACGGTCTACCTCACGGTGTCGGGCTGTCCCATGCGCGAGACCATCACCAAGAACGTCACCGAGGCCGTCGAGAAGGTCGCGGGCGTCACCTCCGTCGCCGTCACCCTCGACGTGATGAGCGACGAGCAGCGCAAGGACCTGGCGGCCACGCTGCGCGGCGGCACCGCCGAGCGCGAGGTGCCCTTCGCCAAGCCGGGCTCGCTGACCCGTGTGTACGCGGTCGCGTCCGGCAAGGGCGGTGTCGGCAAGTCCTCCGTCACGGTGAACCTGGCCGCGGCGATGGCGGCGGACGGCCTGAAGGTCGGCGTGGTCGACGCGGACATCTACGGCCACAGCGTGCCGCGCATGCTGGGCGTGGACGGCCGTCCCACCCAGGTCGAGAACATGATCATGCCGCCGTCGGCGCACGGTGTGAAGGTCATCTCCATCGGCATGTTCACCCCGGGCAACGCCCCGGTCGTGTGGCGCGGGCCCATGCTGCACCGGGCCCTCCAGCAGTTCCTGGCGGACGTGTTCTGGGGCGACCTGGACGTGCTGCTGCTGGACCTGCCGCCGGGTACGGGTGACATCGCGATCTCCGTGGCCCAGCTGGTGCCGAACGCGGAGATCCTCGTCGTCACCACCCCGCAGCAGGCCGCGGCCGAGGTCGCGGAGCGGGCCGGCTCCATCGCGGTGCAGACCCACCAGAAGATCGTCGGCGTCGTCGAGAACATGTCGGGCCTGCCGTGCCCGCACTGCGACGAGATGGTCGACGTCTTCGGTTCGGGCGGTGGCCAGAAGGTCGCCGACGGCCTGACCAAGACGGTCGGCGCGACGGTGCCGGTGCTGGGCTCGATCCCGATCGACGTGCGGCTGCGCGAGGGCGGCGACGAGGGCAAGCCCGTCGTGCTGTCCGACCCGGACTCCCCGGCCGGTGCGGCCCTGCGCGCGATCGCGGGCAAGCTGGGCGGCCGGGCGCGCGGCCTGTCGGGCATGTCCCTGGGCATCACCCCGCGCAACAAGTTCTGACCGTACCGACCACGGGGAAGGGCGCCGCTCGCCGAGCGGCGCCCTTCCCCGTACCGGTCCCCGGCACCCGTGGACCGTCTTCCGTCGCCTGCTACTGGTACGAGCCCAGGTCCGCGATGGCGGAGAAGCCGAGCCCGTAGGCGCTCATCCCGCGGCCGTACGCGCCCAGGTGGACCCCGCTGCCGGTGGAGCCGGCCAGGACCCACCCGAACTCCGACTCGCGGTAGTGGAAGGGCGTCGGCTCGCCGTCCACCGGCAGCGACAGCGTGGACCAGTCCTCGCCGTCCAGATCGTCCGCCAGCTCCCACGCGGCCTCGGTCTGCTGGTCCAGCCAGTCGTCGCGCAGCGAGTGGTCCATCTGTCCGGGCCAGGTGTACGCCAGCAGCCCGGAGCCGGCCAGCCAGGCCGCCGAGGCGACCGAGGTGGCCTCCAGGACGCCGGTGCCGTCACCGCTGCGGCGCAGCGGGTTGCTCGCCACGGTGATGACCACCGCGAACCGTTCCTTCTCGCCGGTGGCGATCTCGCCCCGGGCCGAGGGCTCGTCGCCGTGGCCGGTGGATCCGTGCTCCACGGTGCCGTCGGCGGTGACCGCGACCTGCATGAGCCAGCGGGGGCCCGTGAAGGCCCCGTCCAGCCCGTACCAGGGGAAGTCCGCGGCCAGGAACCCCTCAGCCGTCCGGCGGGCCGCCGGCACGGGTGCGGCGGCCTCCTGTGGCTGCGTATGGCTGTCGGGGCCGGTATCCGGCTCCTGGGCGGGTGCTGCGCCGGGGGCGGGAGCCTCCGCGGTCTGTGCCCCTACCCGGCTGCTGCTCGTCGTCTCCATCTGGGCGGCCTCTCGTTCCGTGGGGTCCGGAACGGCCCTCCCCCTCGCTGTGCTGGGGGGACCCCCTCCCTCGGGCGTCCTGCGATCCGGACAGATGGAGGATAGCCATCCGACCGTGGATCGCCGGGCAGGCCGCGCCTCAGGTGGCGTCGGCGTCGAAGCGCGAGCGCTCCTCCGGGGCGGGGGCGGCGGGCTTCTTCAGCAGGTCCGGGCCGGTCACGGCGGGCGTGGCGGCGGCGGCCGAGGAGGTCGGGGCGGCACCGGCCTCCGAGCTCTTCACGGCGTCGGAGACGTCGTTGAGCTCCTTGCGGAGATCGAAGCTGGTGCGGATCTCCTTGAGGTCCTCGTTCTCGGTCAGCTGCTTGCGGATGAAGGTCTTCGGGTTCAGGTCCTCGAACTCGAAATCCTTGAACTCCGGGCCGAGTTCGGAGCGGATGTCGTGCTTCGCGTTGTCCGAGAACGCCCGGACCTTGCGGATGAAGCCCGTGACGTCCTGAATGACCTTGGGCAGTTTGTCCGGTCCGAAGACGAGGATGCCGAGCACCACGATCGTGACAAGTTCGAGTGCGCCTATGTCGTTGAACACCTTGCCGCTCCTCGGCTCTCTATCACTTCGGGCCCTGACACACGTTACCCGGCGTTGTCCACGGGCCCATACCTCCGGACCGGCTCCGCGGCGGTTTCACCCCGCAGTCATCCCGCGCTCATGATCCGTTCGCCGACCCGAGGACCACTCTCAGGGTGCTTTCGCGGCCCTGGCGGAGCACGGTGAGGGTCAGCGGGTCCCCCGGGCGATGGGCCCGGATCTTGATGATCAGCTCGTCGCCGCCGCGGACCCGTTGGCCGTCCACCTTGGTGATCACGTCCCCGGCCCGGATCCCGGCGAGCGCGCCCGGCCCACCGGCGACGACGGAGGGCTTGCCGTCCTCGCCCTTGTCCCCGACCCGGGCGCCGTCACCCGCGTAGTCCATGTCCAGGGTGACCCCGATGACCGGGTGCGTGGCACGGCCGGTGCGGATGAGTTCCTCGGCGACGCGCTTGCCCTGGTTGACGGGGATGGCGAAGCCGAGCCCGATGGAGCCGCCCTGCCGGGCGGAATCGTCCTTGTCGGCCCCGCGGATCGCGCTGTTGATGCCGACCACGTGGGCCTTCGCGTCGAGGAGCGGTCCGCCGGAGTTCCCCGGGTTGATGGGGGCGTCGGTCTGCAGGGCGTCGACGTAGCTGATGTCGCTGCCGTCACCCTTGTCGCCGCCCGCGGTGACGGGCCGGCCGGTGGCGCTGATGATCCCTGCGGTGACGGTGTTCGACAGGTCGAAGGGAGCGCCGATGGCCACCACCGGGTCGCCGACCTTCACGTTCTCGGAGTTGCCCAGGCTGAGCGGCTGGAGCCCGCGCACCCCGTCGACCTTGACCACGGCCAGGTCGTAGCCGGAGTCGCGGCCGACCAGCGAGGCGGTGACGCTCTCGCCGGTGCTGAAGGTGACCGTTATCTCCTGGGAGTCGGCGACCACATGGCTGTTGGTCAGGATGTGCCCCTGCTGGTCCAGCACGAAGCCGGTCCCCGTACCGCTGCCCTTCGTGCCCCGCACGTGCAGGGTCACCACGCCCGGCAGCGCGGTGGCCGCGATCCCGGCCACGCTGTCCGGGGCCCGGCCCCGGTCGACGGCGGCGGCCTGGGGCAGCTCCAGCCGGGTGTTGCTCCGCCGCTCGGCGAGGACGCCGAGGTAGCCGCCGACGCAGCCGGCGAGCAGGGCCGTACCGAGGCTGAGGGCCACCACCTGCCACAGCCGGATCCCGCGCGGGGGCCCGCCCCGGTCCACGACCTGCAACGGCTCGGCGCCCCAGGGGTCGTACCGCACCGCGGGCACCGGGGTGGGCGCGTCCGGGGAGGACGCCTCGGGGGCCGCGTCCTCGACGTGATCCTCGACGTGGCCCTCGACCCCGGTCTCGGGCCGTGGGGCGGGAACCCCTTCGCGGCGGCCGCCCTCGGCCGTGCCCTCGGGCCGGCTCCACCACTGTGGAGCCGGGTCGGTCTGCTGCCTGTCGGCCATGGGCGCTCCCCGCGTACCTATGCGCATGTGCCGAAGATTCAATCAGGTCCCGCGTCAGCGCAGCAGGGAGACCGGACGGGCCGGTGGTTGCGCGGAGGGCTGGAGCGGTGGCAGCGGGGTCGCCACCGCCGACAGGAGGGTCGGGACGGCCTCCGGTGTGGGCAGGCGGTCACGGGCCCCTTGATCGGCCACGGGCAGGGCGGGCCCGGGCCTGGACGCCGGGGCCGGGGAATCACCCCGCAGGTTCGGGTCCACCTCCAGTGGCAGGGCACCACCCAGCGCCAGCGCGGCCAGCGAGACGGCCCCGGCGGCGACGAAGGCGAACCGGCGGCGCGGGCGGCCCACCTCGTGGATGCGGAAGCCGTCCTGCGGTCGCGGCCGGGCGGCGATCGGCAGGCCGTACGTGAACGCGTCGAAGGGATCGGCCCCCGCGGCGCCCCTGGCGTCGGCCGGACGGCCGGGACCCTCAGGACCCACAGGACCCGACGGATCGTCGAGGCCGCCGCCCGGCAGCCCCTGCAACCGCGCCAGCAGCCCCGCGGACAGCGGCGGCGGCGCGCTCTCCACGAACATGGTCTTCAGACGGCGCTGCGCATCGGCCTCGGCCTTGCACCTGGCACAGGTCGCCAGGTGGGCCAGGACCCGGTCGCGCGCGTCGTGTTTCAGCTCCCCGTCCACGAGGGCGGCGAGCCGGTCGCCCAGGTGTTGTTCGGCAGGTGACGGACTGACCTCGCTCACTCGGCTCCGCCCTCTCCCCCGGCGCCCGGGGCGCCCATCGCCACTCCGGCCAGCGCGCGCTGCTCGGCACGGGCCTGCGGGGACCGGTGCTTGAGCGCCTTGCGCAGGTGCGAACGGCCGCGGTGGATACGACTGCGTACGGTGCCGAGCTTCACGCCGAGCGTCGCGGCGATCTCCTCGTACGACAGGCCCTCGATGTCGCACAGCACCACGGCCGCGCGGAACTCGGGGGCGAGGGTGTCCAGCGCCTGCTGCACATCCGCGTCGAAGTGGGTGTCGTGCAGGACCTGCTGCGGGGACGGCTCACGACTCGGCAGCCGGTCGGCGGCGTCGTCGCCGAGGGCGTCGAAGCGGATCCGCTGCTTACGGCGGACCATGTCCAGGAACAGGTTGGTGGTGATGCGGTGCAGCCAGCCCTCGAAGGTGCCCGGCGTGTACGTGGAAAGCGAGCGGAAGACGCGGACGAAGACCTCCTGCGTCAGGTCCTCGGCGTCGTGCTGGTTACCCGTCAGGCGGTAGGCAAGGCGGTAGACCCGCGCGCTGTGCGTGCTGACGATCTCCTCCCATGAAGGAGGGGTCCACGCCTGGGAGCCCGCATCGGCGGCAAAGGTCGCGGTGGTCGCGGCGTCGGCGGTGTGGAAGCGGTCAGCAATGTAGGTCACGGATTTCGGCTCACCCGCCGACCAGAAGAGGCGTCTCAGAACGCCCCCACGATCCACAGGCGCAGCCGCACCTCCCCTGTCGGCTCTGGTGGTGTCCAGTGGAGTCCCTACCATAGCCACCCCCTCTGTCAGCTCCGGATAAGCGTTTTTGCAGTATCTTTACGCGAGACTTAAGCCTTGGAACGGTCCTGGCCGCCGATCTGCCCGGCACCGTCCCCTCTTATCCCGCCTCCACCCTTCACAACGCCCGGTCCCATCTGCGGGTTCCCGACGTCAACGGATACAGTCACCGTTGCGCCAACTATGGGGACAGGAGAGGGTCATTACCGGCAACCGGCAGACGAGCTGGGCGTTCGCCGACGCGTTTGTCGCCGAGGACGACGCTCTGCGATGGGCCCGCGACCGGTCCAGGGAAGCGGGCCTGAGGTCCGTCTCCCCCGGCACCGGGGCCGCGCTGCGCCTGCTGGCCGCCACCGCGGACGCCAAGGCGGTCGCCGAGATCGGCACCGGAACCGGTGTTTCCGGCATCCACCTGCTGCACGGAATGCGCCCCGACGGGGTCCTGACCACGGTGGATCCCGAGGCGGACCGGCAGGCTTTCGCCCGCCAGGCCTTCCGCGCCGCCGGCTTCGCGGGCAACCGCGCCCGCTTCATCCCCGGCCGCGCCCTCGACGTGCTCCCGCGACTCGCCGACGGCGGATACGACCTCGTCTTCTGCGACGGGGACCCCTCCGAGTCCCTCGACTACCTCGCCGAATCGTTGCGGCTGCTGCGCCCCGGTGGACTGGTGTGCTTCGAGGGGGTCTTCTCCGACGGCCGCACGGTCGACTCCGCCGCCCAGCCGGTGGAGGTGCTGCGCGTCCGCGAGTTGCTGCGCAGCGTCCGCGAGAGCCCCGCGCTGGAGGCCGCGCTGCTCCCGGTGGGCGACGGTCTGCTCTGCGCCGTGCGCCGCTAGGCGGTGTGATCCGGATCCTGCCGGGCCGTGCAGGAGCCGCGGGTCAGGTCAGGAGCGCGAAGGTGAGGGCCGCCGTGCCGCCCAGGGCGGTGCCGGCGAGGAGCTGGGCCGGGGTGTGCGCCTCCAGCGCCGGCCGGGACCGGCCGACGGCCGCGGCGACCGGCGCCGCGAGGAGCGCCGGGGCCCCGAGGACGAGCAGCGGGATCATCACGGTGCCGCCGGCCACGGACCTGTGGATCGACATCTGCCGGCCGACCGTGACCAGCAGCGAGGACACGAGGCCGACCAGCATCGCGACGACGAGGGCGAACACCGGGCGGGGGGCGCCCAGGACGTGCAGGAGAGCGACCCCGGCGACGACGGAGGCCAGGCTCAGGGCCATCGGGACGACCCGCCGGCGCCGCACCCGGATGTGCCGGTCGGTCAGCGCGCCCCGGCGGACCCCCAGGAGGATGATCCCGATCGGGACCACGCCGCAGAACAGGGCGGCGAGCAGGCCCCGTCCGAGGCCGGCCCACGAGGTGGTGCCGTGCCGTCCGACGAGCAGGAGCGGCGCGACCACGAGGTGGGCGGCGCCGGTACGTCGGAGAGGACCCTGGCCGCCTTCCGGCGGGGCGCGCGGTGCGCGAAGGGGGCCGCGCGGGCGGGCGGGCTGAAGGTCACGGCACGCTCCGCACTGCTCGGGTCCGGGGAGGACGACACAACACTGCCCCGGCCGCGGATCGCGGTCGGGGCAGTGCAGAGAATGCAGAAACGCAGAAGGTGGAAGTGCTGTCAGTGTCCCCGTGGGGTCAGCCGACGACCTTCTTCAGGGCGTCACCCAGGGCGTCCGCCTCATCAGGGGTCAGCTCGACGACAAGCCGACCGCCGCCCTCGAGCGGTACGCGCATGACGATGCCCCGCCCCTCCTTGGTGACCTCGAGCGGGCCGTCGCCCGTCCGCGGCTTCATGGCCGCCATGCTCGTTCCCCTTCCTGAAACCAGCTCATCGTCAGCCGACGGCCCCATTCAGGCGCCTAATACCCGGCATCGAACACATTGCTTCCCAGCCATTATCCCGCATGTCAGGACCCGATGACCAACATCACCCGGGAACGCTTGGGCAACGCGCTCGGCCAAAACCACTCATTTCGGGGATCCGCCTGCGATACTTCGCCGCCGCAGCAGGGAAGCGGCATCAGCTTTCTTTGACGCACATCACATGTGCCCGCCCCGTCCGGTCCGCCATGCTGACCTTTGTACCGGACAGTACCGACCGGTAGCCAAGCCCGCGACGAAGGGGGACCCCCTGCCATGGCCGACAGCGTGCTCTACGAAGTGACCGACGGACTCGCCACCATCACGATCAACCGGCCGGACGCGATGAACGCGATGAACACCGAGGCCAAGGTCGCCCTGCGCGACGCGGTCCAGGCCGCGGCCGCCGACACCGCCGTACGGGCCGTGCTGCTCACCGCGGCCGGGAACCGGGCCTTCTGCGTGGGCCAGGACCTCAAGGAGCACATCGGGAACCTGGCCTCGGACCGCGAGACCGGCTCCTCGCTGACCATGACGACGGTGGCCGACCACTACAACCCCATCGTGCGGGCGCTCACCGAGATGCCCAAGCCCGTGGTGGCCGGGGTGAACGGTGTCGCGGCCGGAGCGGGCTTCGGGTTCGCGCTGGCGGCGGACTTCCGGGTCGTCGCCGACACCGCCTCCTTCAACACCTCGTTCGCCGGCGTCGCGCTGACCGCCGACTCCGGGGTCTCGTGGACCCTCCCCCGCCTGATCGGTGCCTCCCGCGCCTCGGACCTGCTGCTGTTCCCGCGTTCGATCAAGGCCCAGGAGGCGTACGAGCTCGGCATCGTCAACCGCCTCGTGCCCGCGGACTCCCTGCACGCCGAGGCCGAGGCCGTGGCCCGCACGCTGGCCGCCGGCCCGACGGTCGCGTACGCCGCCCTGAAGGAGTCCCTGGCCTACGGGGCCTCCCACACGCTCTCCGAGGCCCTGACCCACGAGGACACCCTCCAGACGCGTGCGGGGGCCTCCGAGGACCACTCCATCGCCGTCCAGGCCTTCCTCGCGAAGCAGCCGCCGAAGTACCTGGGTCGCTGACCGGGTCCCGTGACCCGGCCCGGCCCCGTCTCAGGCCGGGTCGCGGGAGACGCAGTCGACCAGGTGGTCGTTGACCAGCCCGCAGGCCTGCATCAGGGCGTAGGCCGTGGTGGGGCCGACGAAGCGGATGCCGGCTTTCTTCAGGGCCTTGGCGAGGGCCGTGGACTCCGGCGTGACCGCCGGGACCTCGGTGACCGTCAGCGGGGCCGGCCCCGGCTCCTCCGGGGCGTGGGACCAGATCAGGGTGTCCAGCTCGCCCGGCTCCCACCCGGCGAGGACCTTCGCGTTGGCCAGGGTCGCGTCGATCTTGGCCCGGTTGCGGATGATCCCCTCGTCGGCCAGCAACCGCTCCGCGTCCCGGCCCTCGAACTCCGCGACCGCCGCGATCGAGAAGTCGGCGAAGGCCTTACGGAAGCCTTCGCGGCGCCGCAGGATCGTGATCCAGGACAGCCCCGACTGGAACGCCTCCAGGCACAGCCGCTCGTAGAGGGCGTCGTCCCCGTGCACCGGACGGCCCCACTCGGTGTCGTGGTAGGCGACGTAGTCCGGCGTGGACAGCCCCCACGGGCAGCGCAGCAGCCCGTCCGCGCCCGCCACCGAGCCGCTCACCGCTCACCGCCCTTGCTCAGGTCGACGTGCCCGGGCGCGTCCGCCGGGGCGGCGGCGGGCGCCGCCGCGGCCGTCAGCTGCGCGATCCGCGCGTCCCGCTCGGCCAGCTCGGCCGCGAGCCGCTCCAGTACGTCGTCCACCTCGGCCATCCGGTACCCGCGCGGGGCGACGGGCAGTCGCAGCGCGTCGATGTCGGCCCGTACGACGGGCCGGGTCTCCGGCAGCCCGTCCGCGACCCGGTCCGGCTCCGCTTCCGGCAGGACGGCCTCCGAGCCGCCGCCGATCACCGCCAGGGTGACCGCTGCCACGACCACGACCAGCGCGATCATCAAGAAGAAGAACACGATCAACTCCCCTGAGAGACTCCGGCCACCAGGTTAAGGTCGCTGGCGAGGCGCAAGGGCCGCCGAAGGAGGAAAGAGCAGGATGCTGCGACTGGGCAGGCGCGAGTTCGACACCCACGAGCCGGTGATCATGGCCATCGTGAACCGGACGCCGGACTCCTTCTACGACCAGGGCGCGACGTTCCGCGACGAGCCGGCGCTGGACCGGGTCGAGCACGCGATCGCCGAGGGCGCCGCGATCATCGACATCGGCGGGGTCAAGGCGGGCCCGGGCGAGCACGTGGACGCGGCCGAGGAGGCGCGGCGCACGGTCGACTTCGTGGCCGAGGTCCGGCGCCGCCACCCGGACGTGGTGATCAGCGTGGACACCTGGCGGCACGAGGTCGGCGAGGCCGTGTGCGAGGCCGGGGCCGACGTCCTCAACGACGCCTGGGGCGGGGTGGACCCCAAGCTGGCGGAGGTCGCCGCGCGCTACGGCGCGGGCCTGGTCTGCACCCATGCGGGCGGGGTGGAACCGCGCACCCGACCGCACCGGATCGCGTACGACGACATCATGGAGGACGTCCTGCGCGTGACGCTCGGCCTCGCCGAACGCGCCGCCGCGATCGGCGTCCGCCGGGACGCGATCATGATCGACCCCGGACACGACTTCGGGAAGAACACCCGGCACTCGCTGGAGGCCACGCGCCGGCTGGGCGAGATGACGGCGACGGGCTGGCCGGTGCTGGTCTCCCTGTCCAACAAGGACTTCGTCGGCGAGACCCTCGACAAGCCGGTCAAGGAACGCCTGTTGGGCACTCTGGCCACGACGGCCGTCTCGGCCTGGCTCGGCGCGCAGGTCTACCGCGTCCACGAGGTCGCGGAGACCAGGCAGATCCTGGACATGGTCCGCTCCATCCAGGGCCACCGTCCCCCGGCCGTCGCCCGCCGCGGCCTGGCCTGACCCCCGACGGCCGGAGGCCGGCGCAGCCGTCCGAAGCCGGAGAGGCGCCCCGGCGCCGAACCGCGCGAGAACGGCGTCGAGAAGGCGTCATGGTCCGCTCCCTCCAGGGCCACCGCCCCCGGCCGTCGCCCGCCGCGGCCTGGCCCGAGGGAGGCCGCGCGGGCCCCGGCGGTCGTCCGCCAAGGGCTCGCGCGGGCTCGTCCTACTTGCCGACTTCCTTCGTCACCAGGGCGATCGCCTCGTCCACGTCGTCGGTGACGTGGAACAGGTAGAGGTCCTTCTCCGAGGCCTTGCCCTGGGCGATCACGGTGTTCCGCAGCCAGTCGATCAGGCCGCTCCAGTACTCCGTGCCGAAGAGCACGATCGGGAAGCGGGTGATCTTCTGGGTCTGGACCAGGGTCAGCGCCTCGAACAGCTCGTCCAGCGTGCCCAGGCCGCCCGGCAGGACGACGAAGCCCTGGCTGTACTTCACGAACATCGTCTTGCGGACGAAGAAGTACCGGAAGTTCAGGCCGAGATCGACGTGCTGGTTGAGCCCCTGCTCGAAGGGGAGCTCGATGCCGAGGCCGACCGAGACGCCGTTCGCCTCGCGGGCGCCCTTGTTGGCCGCCTCCATGGCCCCCGGACCGCCGCCGGTGATCACCGCGAAGCCGGCGTCGACCAGCGCGCTGCCGATCCGCACGCCGGCCTCGTACTCGGGCGAGCCCTCCGGCGTGCGGGCCGACCCGAACACGCTGATCGCGGGCGGCAGCTCGGCCAGCGTGCCGAAGCCCTCGATGAACTCCGACTGGATGCGCAGGACCCGCCAGGGATCGGTGTGCACCCACTCGGAGGGCCCCGCCGAATCCAGCAGCCGCTGGTCCGTCGTGCTGCCCGCCTGCACCTGGCTCCGCCTCCTCAGCACCGGCCCGAGCTGCTGCTCCTCGGGCCGACGACGAGCGGAACCCTCGGGACTGCCGTGGTTGCCCATGCTGTGCTCCCTCCTGCTGATCGTTGGATCAGGGTAGGCGCACAAAGGTGACGAGAAGCGGAATTCAGGAGGTCAGCCAGGCGCGGAGTCGTTCCTCGCAGTGCAGGATCGCCTTCGTCTCGACGCGTTCGTCGACCTTGTGCGCCAGCAGGGCGTCGCCCGGGCCGTAGTTGACCGCGGGGACCCCGAGGGCGCTGAAGCGGGAGACGTCCGTCCAGCCGAACTTGGGCATGGCGCGACCGCCGACCGCCTCCATGAAGGCCCGGGCGGCCGGGTGGGAGAGGCCGGGGAGGGCGCCGGGCGAGGAGTCGTCGACCACGAACTCGGCGATGTCGCAGTCCGCGAACACCTCCCGTACGTGGTC
The DNA here is from genome assembly GCF_043201215.1 of Streptomyces sp. NPDC048331. Taxonomy (NCBI): domain Bacteria; kingdom Bacillati; phylum Actinomycetota; class Actinomycetes; order Kitasatosporales; family Streptomycetaceae; genus Streptomyces; species Streptomyces sp. NPDC048331. Next base: position 479,524 of record NZ_JBICYT010000001.1, read on the forward strand.
CAGCGCCTCGGCCTCGGTGCGGTCCGGGGCGTAGCGGAAGTTGACGGTCACCGTGCACGCGTCGGGGATGACGTTGTTGGCGACGCCGCCCTCGACGCGGACCGCGTTGAGGCCCTCGTGGTACTCCAGGCCGTCGATGACCGGCCTGCGGGGCTCATAGGCCGCGAGGCGGGCGAGGATCGGGCCCGCCGCGTGGATGGCGTTGGAACCCATCCAGCTGCGCGCGGAGTGGGCGCGCTCGCCGGTGGTGCGGAGCAGGACGCGCAGGGTGCCCTGGCAGCCGCCCTCGACCTCGGCGTTCGAGGGTTCCAGCAGGACCGCGAAATCGCCCGTCAGCCAGTCGGGGTGGGCGTCCGCCACCTTGCCGAGGCCGTTGAGGTCGGCGGCGACCTCCTCCTGGTCGTAGAAGACGAAGGTGAGGTCCCGGTTCGGCTCGGGCACGGTCGCGGCGATGCGCAGCTGCACCGCGACACCGGACTTCATGTCGGTGGTGCCGCAGCCCCACAGCACGTCGTTCTCGTCGAGTCGGGAGGGGACGTTGTCGGCGATCGGCACGGTGTCGAGGTGACCGGCGAGTACGACGCGCTCGGCGCGGCCGAGGTGCGTGCGGGCGACGACGTTGTTGCCGTAGCGGTCCACGGTGAGGTGCGGCAGGCCGCGCAACGCGTGTTCCACGAGGTCGGCGAGTACCTTCTCGTCGCCGCTCACGGACGGAATGTCGACGAGCCGGGCGGTCAGCTCGGCGGCGTCCAGGGTGAGGTCCAGCTCGGATTCGGACATGGACCTGACCCTAATGCCCCGGGCTGCGCCGAAGCCTTCCACGTCCGGCCGGTGGACGCGTCATATGCCTCAAGTACGGTGGGCCGCGTGTCCGAGACCCGTGATCCCCGTCCTCGTCGCCGCCGGCTGCTCCGGGCGGTCGTCGGCCTGCTCGTTCTCCTCGCGGTGATCGGGTACTTCGCCGTGCAGCGCGATTCGAACGGTGGCGGCGGCGCGCCGTTCTGCGTGGCCGGAGCGGATCCGATCGGGGCGGAGGAAACGTCCGCGACGTACGAGATGTCCCCGGAGCAGGCGGCGAACGCGGCGACGATAGCCGCCGTCGGCGTCGCCAAGGGCCTGCCGGACCGGGCGGTGACCATCGCGCTGGCGACCGCCATGCAGGAGTCCGCGCTGCGCAACCTCGACCACGGTGACCGCGACTCCCTGGGCCTCTTCCAGCAGCGGCCGTCGATGGGCTGGGGCACGCCGGCGCAGATCACGGACCCGGTGTACTCGGCCGCGATCTTCTACGACCACCTCGTCGACGTACCGGGGTACTCGCGGCTGCCGCTGACGGTGGCCGCGCAGAAGGTGCAGCGCAGCGGGTTCCCTCAGGCGTACGCGAAGCACGAGCCCGACGCGACCGTGCTGACGGCGGCGTTCGCCGGGGGCGGCACGCTCAACTGCGGCGGTCCCGCGCCCGCCGGGCCGGGCGACCCGGCGCGGGTACAGGCCGACCTGATCCGGATCTTCGGCAAGGACGGGACGCACACCATGTCCTCGCAGGCCGGGCAGGCCGGGCAGGCCGGCCAGGCCGGGGAGGCCGGCCGGAACTCCGGCGGCGGGTCGGGTGCCCCGGAGGCGGAGGTCAGGCTGGTGGAGAAGAAGAACGGTGGCGAGGAGGCGACGCGCCACAGCCGGGCGATGGCCCACTGGGCGGTGGCCCACGCGAAGACGATGGGCATCTCCCGGGTGTCCTACGGCCGGCACGGCTGGGTCGGGGGCAAGGACCGGGGCCGGTGGCAGGACAAGGGCGGCGCGGGGGGCAAGGACGCCGCGCACTACGCGGGGCCGGGCGAGGTACGGATCTTCATGGCCCGCTGATCCTCGGCGGGCCGGGGCACGCGCCGGGGGCGCCCGGGCTGACGTACGAGTGATCACTCCTGCGGGGGGATCGATGTAGCGGGCCACGGATCCCGGATCAGGACGGAAGCCCTGGTCGGCGGCCCTCCGATGCGCTTGTCGCGGAAGCCGATTAAACGATGCGTTACCGATCCTTTACCTACCGGCACCGCAACTCCACCCGCCCCGGGAGCGGTTAGTCATGGCGTACTCAGCCGCTACCGCTTAGGAGCAACATGTCTCTCCCCCTGACCCGTCGGATCGCCCGTGCCGCGCTGCTCCTCGCAGCCGGGGCAGCGCCCGTGGTCGGTGCGGCCGGTGCGGCCAGCGCCGCCGGTCTGGAGTCCGTGCCGCAGCTGGGCGCGCTCACCGCCCCCGACGCCGCGACGACGACGGACGCGGCCACGGACGTCGTCGGCACCGCCGGCAGCGCCACCAAGGACCTGCCCGCGCCCGCCGCCGACGTGGCCGGTACCGCGCAGGGACTGCTCGGCGGACTCCCCACGACGCAGGAACTGCCGGTTTCCTCCCTGCCGACGTCCTCGCTGCCGACGTCCGGCGTCCTGCCGGGCGGACTGCCCGGTGGCCTTCCCGGTGGACTGCCGCTGGGCGGCTGACACCGCAGGAACACCGAGGGGGCCGGGAGTACGTACTCCCGGCCCCCTCGGGCATGTCCGCCGCGCTCGTCAGCCGAGGCGCTTGACCGCCGCCTCGACGCGCTCGTCGGTGGCGGTGAAGGCGACGCGGACGAAGCGGGCTCCCGCCTCGCCGTAGAAGTCGCCGGGCGCGACCAGGATGCCCAGGTCCGCGAGGTGGGCGACGGTGTCCCAGCAGGGCTCGTCCCGGGTCACCCACAGGTAGAGGCTCGCCTCGCTGTGCTCGACCCGGAAGCCGTGCGACTCCAGGGCCGCCCGGAGCGCGGCGCGGCGGGCCGCGTAGCGCTCGCGCTGCTCCTCGACGTGGACGACGTCGCCCAGGGCCGCGACCGTGGCCGCCTGGACCGGGGCCGGGGTCATCATGCCGCCGTGCTTGCGGATCTCCAGCAGCTCGCCGAGCACGTCCGCGTCCCCGGCGACGAAGGCCGCCCGGTAGCCCGCCAGGTTCGAGCGCTTGGAGAGGGAGTGGACGGCGACGATGCCTTCGTACGAGCCGCCGCAGACGTCGTCGTGGAGGACGGAGACGGGCTCGGCCTCCCAGCCCAGCTCCAGGTAGCACTCGTCGCTGAAGAGCAGGATCCCGTGTTCGCGCGCCCAGGCCACGATCCGGACGAGCTCCTCCTTGGCGAGGACCTTGCCGGTGGGGTTGGACGGGGAGTTGAGCCACAGCAGCTTCACGCCGGCCGGGTCGAGCTCGGTCGGGTCGTCGTACACGACGGGCTCGGCACCGCACAGCCGCGCGCCGACCTCGTACGTGGGGTAGGCGAGCCGGGGGTAGGCGACCTTGTCCCCGGCGCCCAGGCCCAGCTGGGTCGGCAGCCAGGCCACCAGTTCCTTGGAGCCGACGACCGGCAGGACGTTGCGGTGTTCGGCGGCGCTCGCGCCGAGGCGGCCGCGCACCCAGCCGGTGATCGCGTCGCGCAGGGCGACGGTGCCCCACACGGTCGGGTATCCCGGGGAGTCGGCGGCGTCGATCAGCGCGCGCCGGATCAGCTGCGGGACCGGGTCCACGGGCGTGCCGACGGACAGGTCGACGATGCCGTCCGCGTGGGCCGCCGCCGTCTTCTTGTACGGCTCCAGCTTGTCCCAGGGGAAGGCGGGAAGACGGTCGGATACTGCGGCCACGATGGTCTCTGCTCTCTCTGAGTACTGGCTGGTAGCGGGTCCGTAAACGCCTCGGTCCCGTGCGGCGACGAGGCCGTACGGGACCGGGGGGCGCGTCTGCCCGGGAAGGTCAGTGCTCGCCGTTGATACCGGCGGGCAGCGCCGCGACGAAGGGGTGGTCGCGCTCGATCAGGCCCAGCTTGGAGGCACCACCGGGCGAACCGAGCTCGTCGAAGAACTCGACGTTCGCCTTGTAGTAGTCCTTCCACTCCTCCGGGGTGTCGTCCTCGTAGAAGATGGCCTCGACCGGGCAGACCGGCTCACACGCGCCACAGTCGACGCACTCGTCCGGGTGGATGTACAAGGACCGCTGGCCCTCGTAGATGCAGTCGACGGGGCACTCTTCGATGCATGCCTTGTCCTTGACGTCGACACAAGGCTCCGCGATGACGTAGGTCACGCTCTCGTTCCTCCTCGGTAGGGCTTTCCATATCGCGCGGGAGCGCGGCGTCGTCGATGCCCGCACCTAGTATCTCCGTTCCCGGGCACGATCCGAACAGGAGGGGCGGACAGAGCTGTGGAAATCACTGCCGGTGGACTGCTGGAGGTCCGTATTACCCCGGCTGACGTGGGTAAACGAGTCTCTGTACGACGGGTGGAGGATGGACTGAGCGGATCACCCGAGTTCACGGACACGGTCGGGGTTCTCACATCCTGGGACCAGGGTGTGCTGCTGATCACAAAGAAGGATGGACAATCCGTCCGCATCTCGGAATCCTCGCTGGTCGCGGGCAAGATCGTGCCTCCGGCACCGGCTCGCCGACGCGGACCCGCCGCCTCCTTCGAGGAGCTGTCGCGGGTCGCCGCGCGGGCCTGGCAGCCGCTGGAGAGCGAGCAGCTGGGCGACTGGACGCTGCGGGCGGCCGCCGGATTCACCCGGCGGGCCAATTCCGTGCTGCCGCTCGGCGACCCCGGGATATCGCTGGACGATGCACTCGCGCGAGTGACCTCCTGGTACGCGGAGCGGTCGCTGCCGGCCTACGTACAGGTCGCGACGGGGGCCGCCGGCACCCAGGAGATGCTCGGCGCGGAGCTGGAGCGGCGCGGCTGGGCGCCGGAGGTGTCGGCCGAGGTCCGGATCGGGGCGCTGGCCCCGGTGGGCGACGTGGACGCACCCGCGGCCGAGGCCGTGCGCCTGACCCGGGTCCCGGACGAGGAGTGGCTCGGGCGCTACGGGAGGGTGAGCGACCCGGACCTGGCCCGGCGGATGCTGGTGGAAGGGCCGTCGGTGTGGTTCGCGACGCTGCCCGGGGGCCTGGCGATCGGGCGCTGCGTGGTGGACGGGCGATGGGCAGGCTTCGCGGCGGTGACCGTGGATCCCGCGCACCGGCGGGAGGGCCTGGCGACGGCGGTGATGGCCGCACTGGCCCGGCGGGCGCTGGAGGAGGGCGCGTCGGCGGCGTGGCTGCAGGTCGAGACGGACAATCCGGGGGCGCTGGCCCTGTACGACCGGCTGGGCTTCGCGCGGCACCACACGTACCACCACTACCGGGCGGCCTCGTGAGTGCGGCGGCCTGGCGGGAGCAGTTCGCGGCCGAGGCCCGGGCGGAGCGGCCCGACCTGGCGCTGCTGTGCCTGCTGCTGGCCACCGAGGGCGACCCGGAGCTGGACGAGCGGGCGATGGACTGGGCGCAGATCGAACTGGACCGACTGGCCGGGATGCTGCCGTACGGGCTGCACGGCGGGCGTGCGTGGGCGAACGCGGTGACGGAACTGCTGGGCGGACGGCTCGGGTTCCACGGCACCCCGGCGGACTACGACCGGCTGTCGTCCTCGCTGCTGCACGAGGTACTGAGACGGCGGCGCGGGCTGCCGATCCTGTTGTCGGTGGTGTGGTTGGAGGTCGCCCGGCGGGCCGGGGCGCCGGTGTACGGGCTGGGGCTGCCGGGGCATTTCGTGGTGGGCTTCGGGGACCCGGAGGAGGGCGTGGTGGTGGACCCGTTCGCGGGCGGCGCGTCCTTGGGCACCGGGCCGGCGGAGCTGGCGTCGGGGCCGCGTGAGCCGGCGCGGACGCTGGACATCGTGCGGCGGATCCTGGCCAACATCCGGGCCTGGGCGGCGGCCCGCCCGGAGCAGTCGGGGGTGGCACTGTGGGCGGTGGAGCTGTCGCTGCTGCTGCCGTCGCATCCGGCGGCGCTGCGGTACGAGCGGGCGCGGCTGCTGGTGGAGCGGGGCTCCTTCCAGGAGGGGGCGGCCGAGCTCGACGCGTACGCCGGGGTGGTGTCCGCGGTGGACGCCGACGCGGCGGCCCGCATCCGGGCGGAAGCCCTCTCGGCCCGAGCCCTCCTGAACTGACCCTCCCCCTCCGCCCTCGGCTCCGCCCTCTCAGCCCCGCCGGCGAGGCCGGATCGGCCGGGGCGGGCTAGAGCCAGCCCTTTTCGCGGGCCGTGCGGACGGCTTCGGCTCGGTTGCGTGCCGCCAGTTTCTGGATCGCCGTCGAGAGGTAGTTGCGGACCGTGCCCTGGGACAGGTGCAGCCGCGCCGCGAGTTCCGCGTTGGTCGCACCGTTCTCCGCCTCCCGCAGGACCTCCCGTTCGCGGTCCGTCAGCGGGTTCGCGCCCTCCGCGAGGGCGGCCGCGGCCAGGGTGGGGTCGATGACGCGCTCTCCCTGGAGGACCTTGCGTACGGCCGCCGCCAGCTGCGCGGCCGGGGCGTCCTTCACGAGGAAGGCGGAGGCTCCCGCCTCCATCGCGCCGCGGAGGTAGCCGGGGCGGCCGAAGGTGGTCAGGACGACGATCCGTAGGGCGGGGAGTGCGGCGTGCAGGGCGGCCGCCGCCTCGATGCCCGTCATGCCCGGCATCTCGATGTCCAGCAGGGCCACGTTCACGTCATGCGCGCGGGCCGCCGCCAGTACCTCGTCGCCGCGGGCCACCTGGACCAGTACCTCGATGTCCGGTTCCAGGCCGAGCAGCGCGGCGAGGGCCTCGCGGACCATCGACTGGTCCTCCGCCAGCAGGATGCGGATGGGGCGTGAGGTCATGGTCTCGATCCTATGCGGGGGCCAGGGGGACGCGGGCGGTGAGGGCGAAGCCCCTCGGACCGGTGCGGCCCGCCGACAGGCTGCCGCCGAGGGCCTCCAGACGTTCCGTCAGCCCGGTCAGGCCGTTGCCGGGGGTGCCCCCGTCCCCGCCCGCGCCGTCGTCCATGACGGTCAGTTCCAGCACCGGCCCGTCCAGCGTCTGGCGCGTCTCCAGCGTGACCCGGCACCGCTTGGCCCCGCTGTGCCGCACCACGTTCGTCACCGCTTCACGCAGCGACCAGGCCAGGGCGGATTCGGCGGCTTCCGGGAGCTCCGCGGCCGGTGGCTCCGGGAGGTCCGCCAGTACGCCGGCCGCCGCCAGCGCCGTACGGGCGCCCGCGAGTTCGCCGGGGAGGGTGGGTCGCCGGTAGCCGCTCACCGCTTCCCGTACGTCGACCAGCGCCTGTCGGCTGACCTGCTCGATGTCGGCGACCTGCTGGGCGGCCGCCTCCGGCTGCCCGGGCAGCATCCGGCCCGCCAGCTCGCTCTTGAGCGTGATCAGCGACAGCGAGTGCCCCAGGAGGTCGTGCAGGTCCCGGGCCATCCGCAGCCGTTCCTCGTTCGCCGCGAGTTGCGCCACCGTGGCCCGGGCCGCGCGCAGTTCTATGGTGGTGCGGATCATCGCCCCGACGCCGACCATCGCGAAGCCGCCCATGAGGGCCGGGATCAGCAGCCCCGCCAGGTAGGCGGTGCCGCCCGGCACGGCGTTCGCGGTGACCGCCAGCAGGGCCGTGGTGCCGAGGACGGTCCAGCGGGCGTACCGGGCGGGCAGCGCGGCCCCGGAGGAGATGGCCACGTAGACGAAGAGGACGAGCCATTCGCGGCCCAGGGTCAGCGACAGGACCACGGCCTCGGCGGTGAGCACCGCCAGGGAGAACAGCACCAGACGGACCGGCATCTGGCGCGCGGTGCGGAAGACCAGCACCAGGTACCAGGCGACGAAGACCGCCAGGCCCAGGCCGCCGAGCAGCCGGGCCCCGAGGCCGTGTCCCCCGCTGACCAGATCGGTGACGGGGGCGCTCAGGTAGAACAGCCAGATGCTGATCCAGAGCGCCTTGACCATCTTCTGGCGGCGGTTCTCCGGCTGCTTGGCGATCTCCAGGAAGTCCTGGTCCCGGCTGTCGCCTTCCTTGGTCAACGCCACGGGCTTCATGCCTTCAGTGAGTCCTTGCGGTACAGCCAGGCGGCCGCACCGGTGAAGAGTACGAAGTACACCGCGAGGAGGGCGACGTCCCCGGCCCGGGGCGCGCCGCCGAGCTCGATGGCCTGGCCCAGACCCGCGTAGGCGTGCGTGGGGAGCCACTCGCAGATGTTCTGGAGCCACTGCGGGAAGTTCGCGGTGGGCATCCACAGGCCGCCGAGGATCGACAGCGCGAAGTAGACGAGCATCGTGATGGGGCGGACGTTGTCCCCGGTGGCCAGGTAGCCGAGGGCGACGCCGAGGGCCGCGAAGACCAGGCTGCCGGCCCAGATCGAACCGGTGAGGGCGAGCCACTGCCAGGCGTCGAACCGTACGCCCTTCACGGCGGCCGCCACCGCGAAGACGACCAGGATGGCGGGGAGCGAGAGCACTCCGGCGCCCGCGGTCTTGGCGAGGACGTAGCCGCGGCCGGGGAGGGCGGTCAGGCGGAGCTGGCGGACCCAGCCCTTCTCGCGTTCCTTGGCGATGCGTTCGCTGTTGCCCACCAGGACGGCGGTCAGGGCGCCGAAGGAGGCCATGGCGACCATGTAGAAGGCGGGCATGGTCAGTTCGGTGCCCATGACCTTGGTGGTGCCGTCGAGGGTTCCGCCGAGCATCAGGAACAGCGCGGCCGGGTACAGGATCGTGAAGAAGAGGTACTTCTTGTTCCGCAGGGCGCGGACGATCTCCAGCTTGACGAGGGCGTTCACGGGGTGGCCTCCTCGGCCTCGGTGAGGGCGATGAAGGCCTGTTCCAGGCCGAGGCCCGCGACCTCCAGATTGCGGGGGTACAGCCCGAGCGCGTACACGGCGTGGACGGTGGCGTCGGCGTCGCGGGACTGGATGCGTACGGTGTCGCCGTGGTGGCCGAAGGCCGTCAGGTGGGGCAGCGCGCGCAGTCGCTCGATGTCGGTGTCGGGGGCGTCCGCCAGGTCGAAGGAGATCTTCCGGGCCCCGGCCTTGGCCTTGATCTCGGCGGCGGTGCCGTCCGCGAGCAGTCGGCCCTTGCCGATCACCAGGACCCGGTCGGCGATCGCGTCGGCCTCTTCCAGGTAGTGGGTGGCGAAGAGGACGGTGCGGCCCTGGTCGGCCTGTTCGCGCATGGTGGCCCAGAAGGCCTGGCGGGCGGTGACGTCCATGCCGGTGGTCGGCTCGTCGAGGACGATCAGGTCGTTGTGGCCGGCGGTGGCGAGCGCGAAGCGCACGCGCTGCTCCTGGCCGCCCGAGAGCCGGTCGACCCGGCGGTCGGCGATCTTGTCGACGCCGGCCCGGGAGAGCACCTGGTCGACCGGGTACGGCCGCGGGTGCAGGGCGCAGCCGAGGGCGACGATCTCCCGTACGGTCACCTCCTCCATCAGGCCGCCGCTCTGCAGCATCGCGCCGACCCGGCCGGCGGCGACGGCCTCGCGCGGGGTGGTGCCGAAGAGCCGGACGGAGCCGGAGTCGGCGGGGCGCAGGCCGAGGAGGAGGTCGAGGGTGGTGGATTTGCCGGCGCCGTTGGGGCCGAGGAGCGCGACGGTCTCGCCCGGGTGGAGCGCGAGGGAGAGACCGTCGACCGCCCGGACCGGGCCGTAGCTCTTGGTCACGTTCTCGAAGCTGACCACGCCGTCGGTGGTGGGTTTCGCGGTGCGTGTCGCGGTCGTCGTCGTCATGGGTAGAGATTCGCCCGTACGGGGTCCCGCGCGGCAGTGTCGGGCGTCGTGCGTGCCGCATGACAGATGTCATGCGGCGGACATGACGGTGCCCCCGCCCGGGGTTCGGGCGGGGGCACCGTTTCTGCCGTGCCGCGTGCGCTTGATCGGGAAGGACGGTCTAGTTCGGGTTGGTGTCGACGACGGCGGTGCGTTCGGCCGTGGTCTTGCCGCGCAGGGCCTTGCCGAGGGGGCCGGCGATGTCCTGCGGGGTGACGGGTGTCTTCTCGCCGTTGCCGCGGGTGATCAGGATCCCGTCGAAGGTGTTCCCGTAGGTCGCCTTGAGGGCCTCCAGGTCGAACTTCTCGACCAGGCGGCCGTCGACGGGCTGCATGCTGAGGATCTTGGGCAGGGACCTGGCGCCGAAGGCGATGGACTTGGCGCCCACCTTGACGGTGGCGTTCGCGGACATCGCGGGTTCGGCGAACTCCTTCATGGCCCGGTCCAGTTCGGCCTGGCCGATGGCGGGTGCCTTGGTGGTGGTCGGCAGTTCGGCCACGGCCGCCTTGCCGGTGGCGACCTGGTCCTTGAAGGCCTTGGCCACCAGTTGGACGGAGGCGTCCACGTCGAGGGTGGTGCCGGGGGTACCGGGGACGGCGACGGCCTTGCCCGTGTCGAACTTGATGGTGCCCTCGGTGGCCGTGCCGGAGGTGCCCGCGAGCTCCTGGAGCGCGACCTGGAGCTTCTCCTCGTCGGTCGGCATCACCGGGTCGGCGACGCGCTCGTTGCCGAGGAGCGAGCCGATGACCGTGATCGGGTTGTAGTCGCTGCCGGCCGCGTTGCGGACGGTGGTCTGGGCGTCGAGGGTGAGGCCGGCCTTCTCGGGCTTCAGCTCGACCGGCTTGCCGCCGACGGTGAGCTGGATCGGGGCGGCGGCGCGGGTGCCGAAGGCCGTCTGGAGCTTGGAGACGGCCTCGTCGCGGCTGCCGCTGATGTCGACGCCGAGGACGGTGGTGCCCTTGGGGACGTCGGAGTGGTTCAGGAGCAGCCCGGCGCCGTAGGCCACGCCGATGAGGGCGATGACGCCACCGCCGAGCAGGACCAGCTTGGAGCGGCCCTTCTTGGCGGGCTTGTCGGTGGCCTTCGGCTGGGTGGCCGCGGGGCGGGGCGCGGCCGGGGCGGGGGCCGGTACCGGCGTGGGCAGCGGTCCGTCCAGGTCGGGGCCGGGCCACTGCGGGGCCTCGTCGAAGGCGGCCGCGCCGGCCGGGGCGCCGACGGGGCCGGTGCCGAAGCCGGGGCCGCCGGTGGGTCCGGCGGGGCCGCCGCCGTAGGCCGGGAACGCCTCGGTGACGGGGCCGGCGTCGCTGCGGTCGTTGCCGTACGCGGGGAAGCCCTGGGTGGTCCCGACGCCCGGGCCGCCGGGCATCGGGGCCGCGGGGGCGGGCGGGTAGCCCTGGCCGTAGTCCGCGACGGGCGGCGGCGGGGTGCGCGGCGGCGCGAAGGCGGCGTCCGGTCCGGGCACGGGCGGGCCCTGGGTGCGCTGCGGCGGGGCGAAGCCCGCGCCCGGCATGGCCGGCGGCGTGGGGGCCGGGGTCGGCGTCGGGGACGGCGTCCGGGTGGGCAGCGGCCGCTGCGGGGGCCCCGGGGCGGCCGCGCCCGGCGGCATCTGGGCGGCGGGGGCCGGTGCGGGCGCCGGGGCCTGGGCGGCCGGCTTGCGGGGGGCGAACCAGTTACTGGTCGCCTCCTCGGGTTCGGCCGCCGGGGCGGGCGCCGGCGGCTGGGCGCGGTCCGGCTCCGGCGCGGCCTCGATACGGGTCGGCTGCGGTCCGCGTCGCTGCGCGAGCGGCGGCGGGGCCTGCTCGGGCGTGGGCTCCGGGCCGGTCTGCTCGTCGGCACCGGCCGAGCCGGAGTTGGTGCCCATCGCCTTGCGCACGACCACCGGCGGGATCGGCCGGGAACCCGGGATGTTGATCCGGATCCGGGTCGTCAGGGTGGTCTCGGTCTTGGGCCCGTCGGCATCGGGCGTGGACGGCTTCGAGGTCACAGAGTTCTCCTCCGGAGCGGTCGCCGCAGCGTCCGTGGACGGGTACTGGCCGGTTCCGTACGGCGGTGTCCCCGAGGGGTAGGCGGCTCCACCGTGCCCCTTGGGCCCGGAGGACGAACTGTCGGTTTCACGACTCAAGGCAGGTTCTCCCGGTTGGCTCCGCCGCCCGTCATTCCGTGCGCGGGCAGCTCGGCGGCCCGTCCACCATACTGTCCGCCGCCCGCACGCAACTGACTGGCGGGAATCAGGGGTTCCTGATAGCGCCGGTCAAACCCCTCTGAAGCGCCCGGCGAGCAGTCGAGAACGCCCCTCGGCATACCTCCCTACGAGGTCCGACACCACGTCACTTGGCAGACCGGGCGGCCGAAACCGGTCGATCCAGCGGACCGCGCATCGTGGCGCACATCACAGCGAGAACGGTTCCACCCAAAAGGTAGACGTACACGCCTATTCCGGACGAACCGAGAAGGAAGTCCCCCTCGGGGCGCGGAATGCTGAGCATCACGTAGGAGAGGAACCAGCCGGCCGCGGCGCCGCCCACCCCGTAGCCGGTCCCGAGGGCGATCCGGCCTCCGAGGAACAGTCCGAGGACGGCGAGCAGGGCGAGCAGCAGACCTCCGGGGAACCAGAGGTCGACCACCAGCCAGCCGGCCGCTCCGGTCAGCGCGCCCGCGACGAGCATGCCCAGGCAGCCGGCGATCCGCCCGACCGTCGCCGTGCCGCTCACGCCTCCACCCCCGCGAAGAGGTCGTGTTCGCGCTCGCCCGCCGGGGCGCCCGGCCGACCCTCGACGAGTTCGTAGTACTCGCGGGTGAACAGCGGCTGCGCCAGGTCGTTGGAGAGGGCGAAGTAGGCCCCGTCCACGGCGATCTGGGTGGCGTGGGCCCGCATGGCGGCCGCCTTCGCCGCCACGAAGGTGTCCTTGGCCTCGATCTCGGCGGTGATCCGCTCGTCGGCGACGACCCCCGGCACGTCCTCGGGTGAGCCCACCGCGGGGAAGGGCACCCCGCCCCCAGCGGCGCGCAGCCGGGCGAAGCCCTCGTCGACCACCGAGCGCGGGACGCGGTTCCAGTAGATCTTCTCGACCGTGTGGGGCGCGCCGAGGTCGCGCCGGTACGCGGTCTCCGCGGCCAGTTCGGCGGCGCGCATGGCGACCCGGTGGGCCTGGATGTGGTCGGGGTGTCCGTATCCGCCGTTCGGGTCGTAGGTGACGAGCACCTGCGGACGCAGCTCCCGGATCACCTCCACGAGGTACGCGGCGGCCTCGTCCACGTCGGCGGACCAGAAGGCGTGGGGGCGCTGGTTCTGCGGGGCGCCCATCATCCCGGAGTCCCGGAAGCGGCCGGGGCCGCCGAGGAAGCGGTGGTCGTGGACGCCCAGTTCGGCCATGGCCGAGGCGAGCTCGCCGACGCGGTGGGCGCCGAGGGCGTCGTCGCGGTCGGCCGCCAGATGGGCGAGCCCGGGCGGGATGACCTCACCCTCCTCGCCCAGGGTGCAGGTCACCAACGCGACGTGGGCGCCCTCGGCCGCGTACTTGGCCATGGTGACGCCGTTGTTGATCGACTCGTCGTCGGGGTGCGCGTGCACGAGGAGCAGACGACGGGCGGGAAGACCGTTCATGGGCCTAGCCTACGAGGCGGGGCCTAGAACTTGAGGCCACTGATCATGCTCGCCACGTTCGAGGTGAGCTGGCTGAGCGTCGGGGCGATGGTGGAACTCGCCAGGTAGAAGCCGAGCAGTACGCAGACCACCGCATGTCCCGCCTTCAGGCCCGCCCTTCGGACCAGCAGGAAGACGATGATCGCCAGCAGCACCACGGCGGAGATCGAGAGTGCCACGGCGTTTCACCTCCACGTCGAGCGGACATCGGTACGCGTATTCGTGCTCAGCGGGAGTCATACCCACCGTGCGCTACGGATCATAACTATCCGTACCAGCGCATCGATCGAAATCCGGCAGCACGAGGGGCGCATGGCGCGCACGAGTGGGGGCACACGGAGGTCGGCCGGCGAGGCCGTACGCCTCCCCGGCCGACTGTCGGCACCCGCACGGCCGCACGGCATCCAGGTTGCATGCCCCAGATCTCGGGGCAGAAACGGTCAAGTTGCCCCTACGTGAACGGAGTTGCCGGGGCGTGAACCGCCTCCCCATCCGTCACGCAGCGGTGGCCGGAAATGATCGGTATGCGGCTACTCCTTCACCGGTGGATCCGCCGGTGGTGGGGGTGGCGGGGGCGGCTGGTCCGCCGGCGGGACCACCTGCTTCTCCGCCGCGAAGTGGCAGGCCGACGGATGCGCCGCGGGACCCGAGGGGAAGACCCGCGGGACCGCGAGCAGCGGGACCTCCACCGTGCAGCGGGGCTCGGCCTTCCAGCAGCGGGTGCGGAAGGGGCAGCCGGAGGGCGGGTTGGCCGGGGAGGGCACGTCACCGGTGAGGATGATCCGCTCGCGGTGCGCGCGGGCCTCCGGATCCGGTACCGGGACGGCCGAGAGCAGTGCCTGGGTGTACGGGTGGGTCGGGTGGTCGTAGATCTGGCTGTCGGTGCCGATCTCGACGATCCGGCCCAGGTACATGACGCCGACCCGGTCGGAGATGTGCCGCACGATCGAGAGGTCGTGCGCGATGAAGACGTACGACAGGTCGAAGTCGCTCTGCAGCCGGTCCAGCAGGTTGATCACCTGGGCCTGGACGGAGACGTCCAGCGCCGAGACGGGCTCGTCGGCGACGATGATCTCCGGCCGCAGGGCGAGGCCGCGGGCGATGCCGATGCGCTGGCGCTGGCCGCCGGAGAACTGGTGCGGGTACCGGTTGATGTACTCCGGATTCAGACCGACGACGTCGAGCAGCTCCTGGACCTTCTGCCGGCGCGAGCCCTTGGGAGCCACCTCGGGGTGGATCTCGTAGGGCTCCCCGATGATGTCGCCGACCGTCATGCGCGGGTTCAGCGAGGTGTACGGGTCCTGGAAGACCATCTGGATGTTGCGGCGCACGGCCTTCAGGGCACGCCCCGAGAGTTTGGTGATGTCCTCGCCCTTGTACGAGATCACGCCCGCCGTCGGCCGCTCCAGGTTGACCAGCATCTTGGCCACGGTGGACTTCCCGCAGCCGGACTCGCCGACGATGCCGAGCGTCTCACCGGCGCGCAGGTCGAAGGAGACCCCGTCGACGGCCTTGACCGCGCCGACCTGCTTGCGGAAGACGATGCCCCGGGTCAGCGGGTAGTGCTTGACCAGGTCCTTCACTTCCAGCAGGGACTCAGCCATGGAGGCACTCCTTCCAGAAGTGGCAGGCGCTGGTCCGCTCCACCGGGGACTCGGTCACCCGGTAGAGCGGCGGGACGTCGGTGCGGCACACCGCCTGCGCCATCGGGCAGCGCGGGTTGAAGGCGCAGCCGGGCGGGATGGCCACCAGGTTGGGCGGCAGCCCCTTGATCGCGTAGAGCTCCTGGCCCTTCTGGTCCAGACGCGGGATCGAGTCCAGCAGGCCGCGCGTGTACGGGTGCGCGGGCGCCTTGTAGATCTCGTGGACGGGGGCCGCCTCGACGATCCGGCCCGCGTACATGACCGCGATCTTGTCGGCGACGTCGGCGACCACGCCCAGGTCGTGGGTGATCAGGATCAGGCCCATGTTCAGCTCGCGCTGGAGCTCGGCCAGCAGGTCCATCACCTGGGCTTGGACGGTGACGTCCAGGGCGGTGGTGGGCTCGTCCGCGATGATCAGCGAGGGCTCCAGGGCCAGCGCCATCGCGATCATGATGCGCTGGCGCATGCCACCCGAGAACTGGTGCGGGTAGTCCCCCACCCGCTCCTTCGCCGCCGGGATCTTCACCCGGTCCATCAACTCGACGGCCTTGCCCTTGGCGTCCTTGCGGGACATCCCGCGGTGCACCTCGTACATCTCGCCGAGCTGCGCGCCCACGCTCAGGACCGGGTTCAGGGAGGAGAGCGCGTCCTGGAAGATCATGGCCATCTCGGCGCCGCGGATCTTGCGGCGCTCCTCCTCCTTCATCGTGAGGAGGTCTCTGCCCTTGAAGAGGATCTCACCGCCGGCGATCCGGCCCGGCGGCATGTCGAGGATGCCCATCACGGCCTGGGCGGTGACCGACTTGCCGGAGCCCGACTCGCCGAGCACGGCCAGCGTCTCACCCTCGGCCACCGAGTAGTTGACGCCGTTGACGGCCCGGGCGACTCCGTCGCGCGTCTTGAATTCCACGTGCAGGTCGCGGACTTCGAGCAGCATGTGCGGGGCTCCTCAGCGCAGCTTGGGGTCGAGGGCGTCGCGCACCGCGTCGCCGAGCATGATGAAGGCGAGCACGGTCAGGCTCAGCGCGCCGGCCGGCCAGAGCAGCATGTGCGGGGCGTTGCGGATCTGCGAGGCCGCGTTGGAGATGTCGATGCCCCAGGAGACGGTGGGCGGGCGCAGGCCGACGCCGAGGAAGGACAGGGTGGCCTCCAGGGCGATGTAGGTGCCCAGCGCGATGGTGGCGACGACGATGACGGGCGCCACGGCGTTGGGCGCCACGTGCCGGAGCATCATCCGGCCGTTGCCGGCGCCGAGGGCGCGGGCGGCCTGGACGTAGTCGTTCTGTTTGGCCGTGATGACGGAGCCGCGGCCGATGCGGGCGATCTGCGGCCAGCCGAGGAGCACGATGAAGCCGACCACCGGCCAGACGGTGGTGCTGGTGACCACCGACAGGAAGACCAGGCCGCCGAGGACGACGGGAATGCCGAAGAAGATGTCGGCGACGCGGGAGAGCAGGGCGTCGCCCCAGCCGCCGAAGAACCCGGCGAGCCCGCCGAGCAGCGAGCCGAGCAGGGCCGCGCCGAGAGTGGCGCAGACGCCCACGGTGATGGAGGCGCGGGCCCCGTAGACGGTACGGGTGTACACGTCGCAGCCCTGGGTGTCGTAGCCGAAGGGGTGGCCCGGGGAGGAGCCCTGCTGCGACTTGGACAGGTCGCACTGGAGCGGGTCGCCGCTCGCGATGAGCTGTGGCCAGATCGAGATGATCACGAGGAAGAGGATCATCAGCGAGGAGATGATGAAGACGGGGTTGCGGCGCAGCTGGTGCCAGGCGTCGGACCACAGGGAGCGGGGCTTCCGGCCGGGGCCGGTCCCGCCCCGGGGGCCGGTCTTCTCGATGCCCTCGACGCTCTCGGCCTGCTCCAGGGCCAGATCCATGGGTCCGCCCAGGCCGGTCGGGGAGACCGCCTCGCGCGGGCGGGGCCCGACGGGATCGTAGCCGCCGGGCCCTTCGGGACGCTCGGGGTCAGGCATACCGGATCCTCGGGTCCAGGACCGCGTAGAGCAGGTCGACGAGCAGGTTCGCCAGCAGGAAGACGATGACGAGGATGGTCACGAAGCCGACCACCGTCGGTGAGTTGTTGCGCAGGATGCCCTGGTAGAGCTGGTATCCGACACCGTGGATGTTGAAGATCCGCTCGGTGACGATGGCGCCTCCCATCAGCGCGCCGATGTCGGTGCCGATGAAGGTGATGACGGGGATGAGCGAGTTGCGCAGCAGGTGCCGGGTGACGACCCGGCGGCGCGGCAGGCCCTTGGCGACGGCGGTGCGCACGTAGTCGGCCTTGACGTTCTCGGCGATGGAGGTGCGTGAGAGTCGGGTGACGTAGGCGAGGGAGACCAGCGCGAGCACGATGCCGGGCAGGATCAGCTCGTTCAGGGGAGCGTCCGGGGAGACGGTGGGCCGCACCCAGCCCCATTTGACGCCGAAGAGGTACTGGAGCAGATAGCCCGTCACGAACGTCGGCACGGAGATGACGACGAGGGTGAGGACCAGCACGGTGGTGTCGACGGACTTGCCGCGGCGCAGGCCGCTGATCACGCCGAGGGTGATGCCGATGACGATCTCGAAGAAGATCGCGACCAGGGTCAGGCGCAGGGTGACGGGGAAGGCCGAGGCCATCAGCTCGGTGACCGGCTGGCCGTTGAAGGCCGTGCCGAAGTCGCCCTGGAAGATCTGGCCCATGTAGTGGACGTACTGCTCCCACAGGGGGCGGTCGAGGTAGAGGTCCTTGCGGATGCGCGCGGCGGTGGCCGGGTCGGGCGCCTTGTCGCCGAAGAGGGCGGCGACCGGGTCACCGAGCGCGTATACCATGAAGAAGATCAGGAACGTGCTGCCGATGAACACCGGGATCATCTGGAGCAGCCGCCGGATCACATAACGTCCCATGGACTGCTCCAGGATCGATCCGTTGCGTGGGTCAGCTGACCTTGATCTGGTCGTACACGGGGACGCTGAACTGGTTGAGCGCCACGTCCGAGAGCCGCTCGGCGTAGCCGGCGCTGCCGTTCTGGTACCAGAGCGGGATGGCCGGCATCTGCGCGGCGAGGATCTTCTCGGAGTCCTGGAACTTCGCGACGGCCTTGGCCGGGTCGCTCTCCTGGTTGGCCTCGTCGACGAGCTTGTCGAAGTCCGCGTTGCTGAACTTCCCGTAGTTGGAGGAGGCCCCGGTGTAGTAGAGGGGCTGGAGGAAGTTCTGGATCAGGGGGTAGTCGGCCTGCCAGCCGGAGCGGAAGGGGCCGGTCAGCTTGAAGCTGCTCTGCTGGTTACGGAAGTCCGCGAAGGTGCCGATCGGGTTGACCGTGCAGACCGGGCCCTCGCCCAGCGCGTTGTTGATGCTGTTGCAGACGGCGTCCATCCAGTCGCGGTGCGAGCCGGTGTCCACGTTGGAGGTCAGCGTGACCTTGCCGCCGGGGAGCCCGCCGGCGTCCGTGATGAGCTTCTTGGCCGCGGCCGGGTCGTAGACGCAGGCGTCGCCGCAGACCGTGGAGGAGAAGCCGCCCTTCTCGCCGAGGGCCGGGGAGGTCCAGTCCTTGGCCGGGGTGCGGGTCTCGCGGAAGATCTGCTTGGTGATCTCGTCGCGGTTGATGGCCCGGGAGATGCCGATCCGGACGTTCTCCATCCCCTCCTTGTTCCACTGCGGGTCGTACAGCGGGAAGGTCAGGGTCTGGATGATGAGGGCCGGCTGGTTGATGTACCGGTCGCCGAGGTCGTTCTTGACGTTCTTGAGCTGCTGCGCCGGGATGTCGTCGACGAGGTCGAGGTTGCCGGAGATCAGGTCGGTGTAGGCGGTGTTGTTGTCGGTGTAGACCTTCAGGTCCACGCCGCCGTTCTGCGCCTTGTCCGGGCCCGGGTAGGTGTCCCACTTGCGCAGCTGCATGCCGGTGCCCTTGGTGTACGAGTCCACCGTGTACGGGCCGTTGCCGATCGGCTTGTTCAGCCAGCCGGCGTGGTCGGTGAAGAAGGCCTTGGGCAGCGGGGAGAAGGCCTGGTAGCCGAGGGTCTCGGGCCAGGTGGAGAACTTGTTCTTCAGGGCGACGGTGAAGGTCTTGTCGTCCTTGACGACCAGTCCGGACATCGTCTTGGCCTTGGGCTCGCCGGAGGCGGGGTGCACGTCCGCGTACCCGACGATGTCGGAGAAGAACGGCGAGTTGTTCTGCTTGTTGCGCACGTCCGCGCCGTAGTTCCAGGCGTCGACGAAGGACTGGGCGGTGACCGGCTCGTCGTTGCTGAACTTCCAGCCGTCCTTCAGCGTGATGGTGAAGTTCTGACTGTCCGTCGTCTCGATCTTCTCGGCGACCATGTCGAGGGCCTCGCCCGTCTTCGGGTCGTAGCGCTTGAGGCCCCGGAAGAGCATGTCGAGCACCTTGCCGCCCTGCACCTCGTTGGTGTTGGCGGGCTCCAGCGGGTTCTGCGGGTCACCCCACGAGGAGCTGACGATGCCCGCCTCGCCGCCTCCGCCGCTGTCGCTACCGCCGCCGCAGGCCGTCGCCACGAGGGCGACGGCCACCGCACATGCGGCCCACTTGGCGTGGGTGGCTCCGCGCATGGAGTGCCTCCTAGGGATCCCGAGACTCGCTTAGGGGCCTATGTCACCCTATGTGGGACCTCGCACACTCCTGGTTGGACCGATTGCACCCGCGCGTCACGCCCCTGTCACCCCTGGGGGTGCAACACGAGCTCCCAGGAGTCGACCGCGTAGTGCAGGCCCATGCCGTGCGCCTCGTACAGGCCGAGCGCCCCCGTCTCGTTGTGGGTGTCCACGCCGAGGCCTACGCAGTCCCGGCCGCGCTCGGCGTGGACGGCGAAGCAGTGGCGGAGCAGGAAACCGCCGATGCCCCGGCCCCGTACCTCCTCCGTCACGCCGATGTGGCTGACCCAGGCCATGCTCGTACGGTCGTCCCGGGTGAGCAGCACGGCCGCGTCACCGTGGCCGGGCAGGCTCGCGATCCACACCAGGGACCAGTCGATCTTGCGGCCGTCCACGTGGTCGAGCCAGGTCTCGTACGGGCGGTCCACATGGCCGAAGTGCGCGGCGAAGGTCCGCTCGATGAGCGCGTGGGCCCGGTGGCGGTCGGCCTCGTCGTCGGCGCAGTGCCGCAGTGTGAGTCCGGCCGGCGGGATCGGCGCCGGATCGGCGGCCGGGGCCAGGGAGCGGGTCATCACCTGGTAGCGGCGGATGGTGCGGTAGCCACGCCCGGTGAGGAGGGAGAGGTCGAGGGTGGGCTTCACGTTGAGCTGCATCCGCAGGACGCCCTGACCACCGGTCAGCTCCCCGGCCCGGGCCTCCATGTGCTCCAGCAGCAGGGCGGCGGCCTCGTCGTGGCCGGGCAGCACGTAGTGGTCCCCGTCGACGCGACCCGGGCCGGAGTCCGCCCAGACCAGGGCGTAGGCCACGAGCCGGCCGTCCTGGTGCGCGAGCCAGGAATCGGTGGCCAGGTCCACGTCGGGGGCGTTGAGATCGGACTCGACGGTGCCCAGATCGGTCTCCGGTCGACCGATCTCGATCACGTCGACGGCATTGAGCAGGGCGCAGATGTCGGCCGCGTCCCCGGGCCCGGCGGGCCGTACGGTGAGGGTCATGCCGTCACTCTCCGTCCCCCGTTCCCGGGGACGCAACCGGTTTCCCCGGGCCCCCGTCCCGGGGGCGGCCCCGGACGCGGAAAGCGGCCGGCCCCCGGCGCCGTGGGGCGCCGGGGGCCGGCCGTTTCGGACGAACGCGTCGGTCAGACGGCCAGGATGGCCTTCTCCTCGGCGAAGTGGCACGCGGACTCGTGCGCGGCCAGGGTGTTCACGCCCTTGAAGCGCTCCGGGATCGCCAGCAGCGGCTCCTCGGTGGAGCACTTGTCCTGGGCCTTCCAGCAACGGGTGCGGAAGCGGCAGCCCGACGGCGGGTTGGCCGGGGACGGGACGTCACCGGTGAGGATGATCCGCTCGCGGCCCTCGCGCGCGTCCGGGTCCGGGACCGGGACGGCGGACAGCAGCGCCTGCGTGTACGGGTGGGTCGGGTGCTCGTAGATCTCGGCGTCGGAGCCGATCTCCGCCATCTTGCCCAGGTACATGACGCCCACGCGGTCCGAGATGTGCCGGACGATCGAGAGGTCGTGCGCGATGAAGAGGTAGGAGAGGTTGAACTCGTCCTGCAGCTTCTCCATCAGGTTGATGACCTGGGCCTGCACCGACACGTCGAGCGCGGAGACCGGCTCGTCGCAGATGATGATCTCCGGCTGCAGAGCCAGGCCGCGGGCGATGCCGATGCGCTGGCGCTGACCGCCGGAGAACTGGTGCGGGTACCGGTTGATGTACTCCGGGTTCAGACCGACGACGTCCAGGAGATCCTGGACCTTCTGCCGGCGGTTGCCCTTGGGAGCCACCTCGGGGTGGATCTCGTAGGGCTCCCCGATGATGTCGCCGACCGTCATGCGCGGGTTCAGCGACGTGTAGGGGTCCTGGAAGACCATCTGGATGTTGCGGCGCACGGCCTTCAGGGCACGGCCGGACAGCTTGCTGATGTCCTGGCCCTTGTAGAAGACCTCGCCCGCGGTCGCCCGCTCCAGGTTCATCAGGAGCTTGGCGACCGTGGACTTGCCACAGCCGGACTCGCCGACGATACCGAGGGTCTCGCCCTGGTAGAGGTCGAAGGAGACCCCGTCGACGGCCTTGACCGCGCCGACCTGCTTCTTGAACAGGATTCCCTGGGTCAGCGGGAAGTGCTTGACCAGGTTACGGACCTGGAGGATCGGCTCGCGCTCGGTGGCGTTCTTGGTGAGCTCAGCCATGGATCTGGTCCTTCCAGAAGTGGCACGCGCTGCCGCGGCCGGGCAGTTCGGTGCCGTCCTGCTCGGTGACCGGGTGCAGCACCGGGATCTCGGTGCGGCAGATGTCCTGCGCCTTGGGGCAACGGGGGCTGAAGGCGCAACCCGTCGGGATGCGGAGCAGGTTGGGCGGCAGGCCCTTGATCGCGTAGAGCTCCTGGCCCTTCTGGTCCAGGCGCGGGATCGAGTCGAGCAGGCCACGGGTGTACGGGTGGGACGGGCGCTTGTAGATCTCGTGGACCGGAGCGGTCTCGACGATCCGGCCCGCGTACATGACCGCGATCTTGTCCGCGACGTCGGCGACGACGCCGAGGTCGTGGGTGATCAGGATCAGGCCCATGTTCATCTCGCGCTGGAGCTCCGCGAGGAGGTCCATGACCTGGGCCTGGACGGTCACGTCGAGAGCCGTGGTCGGCTCGTCGGCGATGATCAGGTCCGGCTCCAGGGCCAGCGCCATGGCGATCATGATGCGCTGGCGCATACCGCCGGAGAACTGGTGCGGGTAGTCACCCACGCGCGCCTTGGCGGCGGGGATCTTCACGCGGTCCATGAGCTCGATGGCCTTGAGCTTCGCGTCCTTCTTGGACGCGCCCCGGTGGACCCGGAACATCTCGCCGAGCTGGTCGCCCACCGAGTAGACCGGGTTCAGGGAGGACAGCGCGTCCTGGAAGATCATCGCCATCTTGTCGCCACGGAGCTTGCGGCGCTCCTCGTCGGACATCTTGAGGATGTCCTTGCCGTGGAAGCGCACCTCGCCGCCGGACACGCGTCCGGGCGGGCTGTCGAGGATGCCCATGATGGCCTGAGCGGTGACGGACTTGCCGGAGCCGGACTCGCCGAGCACGGCGAGGGTCTCGCCGGCGCTGACGCTGTAGCTCACGCCGTTGACGGCCTTGGCGACCCCGTCACGGGTCTTGAACTCGACCTGGAGGTTGTCGACCTCCAGCAGCGGCACGGCGGATCCGCCGCCCGTCTCCGCAACGCTGAGAATCTCCGACGTGGTCACGCCGCCACCTTCGTCCTGCTTGCTGATGTTGTCTCGGGGCATCGGGCGGCCCTACCGGAGCTTCGGGTCGAGCGCGTCACGCAGGCCGTCGCCGACGAAGGCGAAGCCGAGCACGGTGATGACGACGAACAGGCTGGGGAAGTACCACAGGTAGTCGTTGACACCGATGAAGCCCTGACCGGCCGCCAGCATGTTGCCCCACTCGGGGACGTCGACGGGGACGCCGGCGCCGAGGAAGGACAGCGCCGCCACACCGACGATGGTGGTACCGACGTTGAAGGTCGCGTAGACCAGCACCGCGGTCATCGAGTTGGGCAGGATGTGCGTGCGCACGATCCGCCAGCCGCTCGCGCCGAGTGCCTTGGCCGCATGGACGTAGTCCATCTCGCGCACCGACAGGATCGAGCTGCGCAGGAGCCTGGACACGGTGGCCCACGAGAAGATCGCGAGCGAGATGATCACCGGCGTGATGCCGCGGCCGGTGACCAGGATGATGACGACGGCGCCGATCATCAGCGGGAACGCGAGGAACACGTCCGCGACGCGCATGACCAGCGTGTCGGCGAAGCCGGCGAAGTAACCGGCGATGGCGCCGAGGGCGACACCGATCAGTACCGCGAAGAAGATCGAGGCGAGGCCGACGAACATGGCCACGCGGGTACCGGCTATGAGGCGCGAGAACATGTCGCGGCCCAGGGCGTCGGTACCCATCCAGTGGGTGCCGTCGGGCGACGAGAGGGTGTTCTCGAGGTCCTGCGCACCGGGGTCGAACGGAGCGAGCATCTCGCCGAAGATCGCCGTCAGGAACAGCAGCGTGATGATCACGAGGCCGACGACGGCCAGCTTGTTCTGGACGAAGCGGTGACGGATCTCGCCCCACTGGCTCAGTTGCTTGGGTCGGGGTTCGGCCGGGGCCGAAGCGGACGACACGGGGTTCTCGTCCCCGATCGCCGGGCTCGTTGCGAGCTCAGACATGAGGAAATCCTCCTTGGGGGCGGTCAGCTGAGGCGAATACGCGGGTCGAGGGCCGCGTACAGCAGGTCCACGATGAGGCTGAGGACGACGAAGATGGCGACGCTGTAGGTCACGACGCCGATCACGATCGGGTTGTTCTGCTGCTGAATCGCCTGAACCAGTGCCAGACCGACACCGTCCCAGTTGAAGATCGCCTCAGTGATGAGCGCACCACCGAGGAGGGCGCCGAACGAGATGCCCAGGTAGGTGACCACGGGGATGGACGAGTTGCGGAGCACGTGCTTGAAGAGCACGCGCCGGCGCGGAAGTCCCTTGGCCACGGCCGTCTTCACGTAGTCCGCGCGCAGCACCTCGAGCATCGTGCCGCGGGTGAGGCGGGCGACGAAGGCGATGTCGGTGATCGCGAGGGTGACCGCGGGAAGGACCATGCCTTCGAGCTTGTCGCCGCCGAGCTGCGGGAACCACTGGAGTTCCACGGCGAAGTACTTCATGAGCAGCATGCCGATCACGAACGTCGGGAATCCGACGGCCATGGTCGTAAAGAATGTCGTGGCCATGTCCAAGATGCTGTATCTGTACAGGGCGGCGATGATGCCGACGCCCATACCGAACACCGTCACGAGAACGATGGCCAGCAGGGCCAGCTTCGCGGTGTTCTGCAGCTTGGGACCGAGGATTTCCGAGACCTCGCGGCGCTGGACGAAGTCCTCGCCGAGGTCTCCGGTCGCGACCTTGGCCACGTAGTTCACATACTGCTCGGGCAGCGACTTGTCGAGCCCGTAACGCGCCTTGAGCTCCGCGACCACCGCTGGGTCGCGTGCCTTGTCGCTGCCGGCGATCGAGCCCACGGGGTCACCGGGGAGAACGAACAGACACGCGAACAGAACCATGGTCGCGCCGATGAGGACTATGACCATCTGCCCGAGGCGACGGGCGACGTACCTTCCCATGTTTGTGCCTCTCTACCTGGCCGCTTCTGGGAGCAGCGGCCTCCGGCCCAAGGAACGGGCCGGCTCTCGGCCAGCGGGGATTGCCCGCGGATGTGAGGGGTGCCGAAGTGAAAACGGCCTGCCGAGCGGGGCCGCGGCCCACCGGTCACCCGGGGGCCGCAGCACGTTCGCTCCTGACGGATATACCGTCCGAACCGATTACTTCTTGAGCGAGATCTTCTCGAGGATCGGGTCCTCGTTGAAGTTGATGTCGTCCAGACCGTTGAACTTGTCCGTCGCCATCAGGCGGAACTGGGAACGGTTGAAGGTCGGGATGAGGGCCATGTCGTCCATGGCCATCTTCTCGGCTTCCTTGTACATCGCCGTACGAGCGGCCTCGTCCTTGGTGGCACGAGCGGTGTCGATCAGCTTGTCGAACGCCGGGTTGTTGTAACGGACGCGGTTGTCACCGGCCACGTTGCCATCGGCGTCCTTGTTCATCGACGCCGAGTGCAGCAGCGGGAACAGGAAGTTCTCCGGGGTCGGGTAGTCCGCGCCCCACGCGAAGCGGTAGATGCCGGTCGCGGCCGGGCTCTGCTGCTCCTTGAGCATGCCCGGGAAGTCCTTGCCGTCCAGCTTGACCTTGACGCCGAGGACGTCCTCGAGCTGCTTCGCGATGGCCTGGACCCACTCTTCGTGGCCCGCACCGGTGTTGAAGCTGAACTTGATCTCGGTACCCGGCTTCAGGCCGCCCTTCTCGGCGTGCTCCTTGGCCTTGGCGACGTCCTGCTTGACGCAGGAGACGCACAGGTCCTTCTGGTACGCCTTCGGGAACGCCGGCGGCACGATGGTCGTCGACGGGGTCTGGTAGCCCTGGAAGACACCCTTGGCGATGGCCTGACGGTCGATCGCGTAGGAGATCGCCAGACGGGCGTCCTTGTTGTTGGTCGGGCCGTTGTCACCGATCGGCAGAACGAAGTTCATGCCGTTGGTGTCCTTGGCGAACCACTTGTTCTGCGGCTTGTACTTCGCCTCGGCCGTCTTCAGCATCGGCGTGGGGATGTGCGCGTAGTCGAAGGTGCCGGCCTGGAAGCCGTCGTACTCGAGCTGCTGCGCGGTCTTGTCGTTGAGGAGGGTGACCTGGACCTTCTCCAGGGACGCCTTCTGCAGCGAGTAGGCGTCGTTGCGGACGAGGTTGATCGCCTTGTTGTGCTCCCACGTGCCGTCCATCTTGAACGGACCGTTACCGATGGGGGCCTCGCCGAACGCCTTGTCCTCTTCGCCGACCTTGGCGACCTTCGGGACCGGGCTGTACGCGTTGTGAGCCGTCTTCAGGACGAACTCGCAGTCCGCCTTGGACAGGTCGACCTTGATGGTGGTCGGGTCCGGCGTGGTGACACCGCTGAAGGTCTTGGCGGAGCCGTCCTGCAGCTCGGCGTAACCCTTGATGCCGGCGAAGTGGTACGCCACGTCGGACGCGGCGGCCTTGTGCGCGGCACGGGCCCAACCACGGGCGAACGACTCGGCGTCGACGACCTCGCCGTTGGAGAACTTGGTGTCGGGCTTGATCTTGAAGGTCCAGGACGTGCAACCCTCGTCCGACGTCGCCGACTCGGCGAGCATGGGCTCGGCCATGCCGTCCGGCGTGTTCCCGTACAGGCCGGTGAACAGCGCGTTGGACAGCAGGATGCCGGTGGACTCGTGGGCACGCCCCGGGTCGATGGTGTCCGGCTCCGTGCTACCGAGCCGGAACACACCGCCGTTGGCGTTGCTCTTGTCCTTGCTGTCACCGTCACCGCCGCCACAGGCGGTAGCGGCCAGGGCGACGACAACCGCGCCCACGACCCACTTGGCGCTCTTGGCACCGCGCATGGGTTTCCTCCTCATGAGTCCACTGATCGACTTGAGGGGCAAAAAAACCTCGCCGACACCCCTGACGGCGAGCAATTTTCCTGCCCATAGTGTGCTCGTGAGTCGGCGCGATCCCCACATCGCGTGACCCATTGACCCGAGCTCAATGGAGCCATCCTCAGGGACTGCCAGGCCGTAAACCACACTTAAGTGGTCTCGTTTTCACAACATCGATCCGCGTCAGAAACCCGAAATCCGGACAAACGGATAGGAGACAGACACGTGCGAAACGGACGGTTAGCTCATCTTCCGGAGTGTCACGGTCGGTATGCGGACACCTGAACGCAAAAATCCGCTTGACAAAAGCGAACAGCCCCTCCCGTCACGGACTCCGTGAGGGGAGGGGCTGCCGCATTACCAGGGCCCTGCGGCCGGCTGCGCCGACCGTTGCCACCACCCGAGCAAATCCGGGCGAACAGCCTTGCGACTGTTGTTACTTGGCGGACTTGGCGCGCGACGCGGTGCGCGAGCGCTCCTTCTGGTCCAGGACGACCTTGCGGATACGGACGGCCTCCGGGGTCACCTCGACGCACTCGTCGTCGCGGCAGAACTCCAGGGACTGCTCCAGGGAGAGCTTGCGCGGCGGCACCACGTTCTCCGTGTTGTCCGCGGAAGCCGCACGCATGTTGGTGAGCTTCTTCTCCTTGGTGATGTTCACGTCCATGTCGTCGGCGCGCGAGTTCTCGCCGACGATCATGCCCTCGTACACCTCGGTGCCGGGCTCGGTGAACAGGACACCGCGCTCCTGCAGGTTGATCATCGCGAACGGCGTCACGGAGCCGGCGCGGTCGGCGACCAGGGAGCCGTTGTTACGGGTCACCAGCTGACCGAACCACGGCTCGTGGCCCTCGTGGATCGAGTGGGCGATACCGGTACCGCGGGTGTTCGTCAGGAACTCCGTACGGAAGCCGATGAGACCGCGCGACGGAACGACGAACTCCATGCGGACCCAGCCGGAGCCGTGGTTCGACATGTTGTCCATGCGGCCCTTGCGGACACCCATGAGCTGCGTGACCGCGCCCATGTGCTCCTCGGGGACGTCGACCGTCATGCGCTCGACCGGCTCGTGCACCTTGCCGTCGATCTCCTGCGTGACCACCTGCGGCTTGCCGATGGTCAGCTCGAAGCCCTCGCGGCGCATCTGCTCGACCAGGATGGCGAGCGCGAGCTCACCACGGCCCTGGACCTCCCAGGCGTCCGGGCGCTCGGTGTCGAGCACGCGGAGCGAGACGTTACCGATCAGCTCGCGGTCGAGGCGGTCCTTGACCTGGCGCGCGGTGACCTTGCGGTCCTTGACCGCGGACTTGGCGTCCGCGCCCTTGCCGCTGCCGCCACGGCCGACCATCGGGGAGGTGTTCGTACCGATGGTCATGGAGATCGCCGGCTCGTCGACCGAGATCAGCGGGAGCGCGATCGGGTTCTCGGTGTCGGCCAGGGTCTCGCCGATCATGATCTCGGGGATACCGGCGACCGCGCAGATGTCACCCGGGCCCGCCACCTCGGCCGGCTTGCGGGTGAGCGCCTCGGTCATCATCAGCTCGGTGATGCGGACGTTCGACTGGGTGCCGTCACGCTTGATCCAGGTGACGGTCTGACCCTTGCGCAGCTCGCCCTGCTCGACGCGGAGCAGCGCGATGCGGCCGAGGAAGTTGTCGGCGTCCAGGTTGGTGACGTGGGCCTGGAGGGGGGCCTCGTCGTCGTACGTCGGCGCGGGGACGTGCTCCAGGATGGTGGAGAAGAACGGCTCCAGGCTGTCGCTGTCCGCGGGGACGGTGCCGTCCTCGGGCTTGGTCAGCGAGGCGATGCCGTCACGGCCGCAGGCGTAGACGATCGGGAACTCGATCTGGTCCTCGGTGGCGTCCAGGTCCAGGAAGAGGTCGTACGTGTCGTTGACGACCTCGTCGATCCGGGAGTCCGGGCGGTCGGTCTTGTTGATGCAGAGGATGACCGGCATGTTCGCCTGCAGGGCCTTGCGCAGGACGAAGCGGGTCTGGGGCAGCGGACCCTCGGAGGCGTCCACCAGCAGAACGACGGCGTCCACCATCGACAGACCGCGCTCGACCTCACCACCGAAGTCGGCGTGGCCGGGGGTGTCGATGATGTTGATCGTGATCGGGGCCCCGCCGTCCTTGGGGTGATACTTCACCGCCGTGTTCTTGGCGAGGATCGTGATGCCCTTCTCACGCTCCAGGTCGTTCGAG
Organism: Streptomyces sp. NPDC048331; assembly: GCF_043201215.1. Taxonomy (NCBI): domain Bacteria; kingdom Bacillati; phylum Actinomycetota; class Actinomycetes; order Kitasatosporales; family Streptomycetaceae; genus Streptomyces; species Streptomyces sp. NPDC048331. The sequence continues at coordinate 508,236 of NZ_JBICYT010000001.1, forward strand.
TCCATCATGCGGTCGTCGAGGTGCTGGTGGGCGGCGAAGGCACCGGCCTGCTTGAGCATGGCATCGACGATGGTCGTCTTGCCATGGTCGACGTGGGCGACGATGGCGACGTTACGGATGTCGTGGCGCGTGGGCACTTCGGCGCTTCTCCCGGGATCGTGGATGGCGTCGCGTACGGTCCGGCACGCGCGCCTCGGCCGGGCGAAAACCTGCCACGGCCTTACCCCATGGTACGTCGAATGGCGGGAACCGCCTGCCGGGGGGTCTGTCAAGAGGCCGGACGCATGAGTGCGGCCGGGGGTTTCGTGGGGTGCCCCGACCGCCGTTCCGGCCTGTATACACGCGGGTCAACGGGTATGCACGACCTTGCCCGCCGGTGGATCCGGCGGGCAAGGGACTTGAGTCACATCTGAGCTTGGGACCCTGCGGTCAACCAGACAGGCACCGCTTTGTCACCACTTCTTCTCCCGCGCTCCTTCTTCTCCCGCGCTACTTCTTCTTGTCCTTCGCGGTGGGTGCCTTCTTCCAGCCGATGTCCTGGTAGCGGGGAGCGCCGAGGCCGAAGGCGCCGGCGTTGGCCAGGCCCGGCTTGACCGCCACCAGCTCGGGGCGCTGGAAGAGCGGGATGGAGCCGGCCGCGGCCCAGATCCGGGCGTCGGCCTTGCGCATCAGCTCGCGGGACTGCTCCTCGTCCAGCTCGCCGACCGCCTGGTCGAAGAGCTGGTCGATGTGGTCGGTGCCGACCCGGGTGTAGTTCTGTTCGACGAGGAGCGAGCCGTCGGCGGCCGGCTCCGGCTTGGCGAAGATGGGCCGGGCGTCGGTGGCCGGGTAGGCCGTCGCGGGCCACGAGTACAGGGCCAGGTCGTACTGCCCGGAAGCGATGTGGTCCTTGAAGAAGCTGTCGTCGGCCACCTTGATCGTCTCGGTGTTCACGCCGACCTTGCGGAGCATCCCGGCGATCCGCTCGCCGACCGTGCGCAGGGACTCCGAGCCCGGGCCCGCCGGGAGGACGAAGCGCAGCGAGAGCGCCTTGCCGTCCTTGGCGAGCATGGTGCCGGAGGTGCGGGCGGGCTGCTTGGCGGGCGCCGGGGCCGGGGAGGCCTTGGCGGGGTCGACCTCCTCGCGGGCCGGGACGCCCTTGGCGTCGTCGGTGGCCTCCGCCCGGGCGGCCCGGGCGACCTGGGCCGCCTGGGCGAGCAGGGACGCCTCCTGCTGGGCGCCGAAGGGAGCGGGGGCGAGCACCGGGGAGGGCCCGTCCTGGGCGCCCGCCGGGGCGGTGTCGCTCTTCGCCCGGTCCTCGGTCGCCGACCGCGGGTCGCCGTTGGCGCCGTCGTCCTGGCCCACGATGTAGAGCCCGTCGTTGCCGGTGCCCGGGCCCGACGGGGTCTTCGAGTCGTCCTGGTGCTCGCTCTCCGGGCCGGCCTTGGCGCCCGCCGGCTCGGTGATCTTGCCGCCCTTGCGCCAGCCCGCGTCCGCGAGCAGGGCCTGGGCCGCCTGGGTGTCCTGGCCGCCGAGCGCGTCGCTGTTGTCGGCGTACGCCCGCTGCCCGGCCAGGGCCAGGTGGCTGCCGACCGGCTTCGCGGGCAGGCCGAGCGGCTTCAGTACGACCTCGGCCAGCGCCTGGCGGTCCAGGGCCCGGGCCACCGCCCGGCGCACCCGCTCGTCCGCCAGCGGGCCGGAGGCGCCGTTCATCGCGAGCTGGGTGTAGGCCGGCTCCAGGGACTTGCGGACGGTGAAGGCCTTCAGGGCCGTCTGCTCCTGCGCGTACCGCTTGACCGAGTCGAGGTGCTTCTGGCGGCTCTCCGTCTCCGCCGCGGCCTTCTCCTCGTCCACGCCGAAGGCGGTGGCCCACGACAGCGTGGCCTGCGCCGGGGTCAGCGCGGCGTCCGGGCCGTGGGCCGGGGCGCCGCCCGCGCCCGGGCCGTTCTTGCCGGCCGCGTCGCGGCGCGCGAGGGCGATGCGGTCGGCCCCGGCCCGGTCGATCTCCGCCAGATCGAGCTTCCCGGCGGCCAGCGCCGCCGGGCGCTCGGCCCGCGGCACCGCCGTGAGGACCAGCGTGTCCAGCTTGGCCGGGCGGCCCCACCAGCGCGCGTTGCGGGTCAGGGCGGCGGTCCCGGTCTTCTTGTCGATCGCGCCCAGCCCGAAGGGTCCGGCGGTGATCTTCAGCGCGCCGCGGGCGCCCTCGTTGAAGGCGTCCGGGGTGCCGGTGACCTGCTTGGGGTAGAGCGGGGTGAAGAGCGAGCGCCAGTCGGCGTACGGCTTGTTGAAGGTGACCCTGACCTCCAGGTCCGTCTTGCCCTTCTCGATCTTCTCGATGCGGTCGTAGCCGGCGTTGCGCGCCGTCCAGTACGCGGAGTCCTTGCCGTTCAGGGCGCGCCACTGCGCCACGAAGTCGGCGGCGCCGATCTCGCGCCCGTCGCTCCAGACCGCCTTCTGGTTCAGCTTGTACTGGACGACCTGCTTCGGCTCCCGCTCGATGACCTCGGCCTTCTCCAGGTAGTCCGGGTTGACCACCGGCCGGCCCTTGGCGTCCAGCACGAAGAGCTGGGGCAGCACGGCGCCGGCGATCCGGTTGGTGGTGGCGTCGGCGTCGGCCTGGAAGGTGTTGAGGGTGTCCGGGAGGGTGTCCACCGCCCAGCGCAGCACACCCCCGTCCGCGACCTTGTCGCGGGTGGTCGTCGCGATGTCCTGTCCTGCGGCGGCCTGACCGCCCTCGTCGTCACCCGCGCCGCAGCCCGTGAGCAGCGGCAGTGCGAGGACTCCCGAGGTCAGGAGCGCCAAGGACCTGCGCCTTCTCTGGGACATGGGTGGTACCTCCGGGGCGGGGCGTGGGGGAAGCATGATCACGTTCGGCGGTATATGGAGCTGATCACACCGGTTGCCGGAACCCACTGAAATAGACGCTCCGCCGCACCCCTCGCACCCGCCTCTCGCCACGCCGCGAACCCCACCCGTGCGGACCAATCCCGCTTGCGCGGTGAGAGGCGTTCCCCCGGGAGAGGGATGAGAATGGGGGGCGGGGAGGGGCGCACGATTCACGCCTGCGCGCCCGCAATCGCTGCACATCCCTTCACACGGGGGACAGGAAGCGCGACACTCGCAGGCGCACATGAGCGTTGCCACCGCACCAGGCGGAAGTGAGGGCAAATCATGTCCCTGCAAGACGATCTGACTGCCGTACGGCGCAACCTGGACGAGCTGACGCGCAAGGTCGAGCGGCTGGAGCAGCAGGCCGCACGCGGGAAGCCGTCGACGACGGCGGCCGGTCCGGACCCGTCCCGGATGGTGACGGTCCCGGACACCCCGTACGACAGCTCCCTGTGGACGGACTCCGACGACGAGGGCCTGGGCGCCCGCGACCGCCGCGCCCCCTGAGCCCGCTCGTCCCGGACGCGTACCCACCCACGCCCCGACCCGCCCGGCCGTCCTCGGCCGGGCCGGCCGGGCCACCCCTCATCACTCCACCCGGAGTCTTCTTTGGCCACAGGCACGGAACGACCCCAGCAGCGGCCCGGCGGCGTCCACGACGCCTCACGGGCCGCGATCGCGGCCCGGCACCTACGGACCGACCGGTGGTGGCTGTCCCCCGCCGGCACCGCGGCCGGGCTGTTCGCCTTCATCGTCTACTCGACCTGGCGAGCCTTCGCGAACGCCGACTACTACGCGGCCCCGTACGTCTCCCCCTTCTACTCCCCGTGTCTCTCGGAGAACTGCGTACCGATGAAGGGCGGGCCCAACTGGGAGATCTTCGGCAGTTGGTGGGGCCTCTCCCCCGCCCTGCTGATCCTGATCTTCCCGCTCGGCTTCCGGCTGACCTGCTACTACTACCGCAAGGCCTACTACCGGGGCTTCTGGGCCTCGCCGCCCGCCTGCGCCGTCGCCGAACCGCACACGAGGTACACCGGCGAGACCCGCTTCCCGCTGATCCTCCAGAACGCGCACCGGTACTTCTTCTACGCGGCGGTCCCGGTCGCGGGCATCCTCACCTACGACACGGTGCTGACCTTCCGCGACGAGCACTACGCCTGGGGCCACATGGGCCTCGGAACCCTGCTGTTCCTGGTCAACATCGCGCTGATCTGGGCCTACACCCTGTCCTGCCACTCCTGTCGGCACATCATGGGCGGCCGGCTCAAGCACTTCTCCGAGCACCCGGTGCGCTACCGGCTCTGGGGCTGGGTCAGCCGGCTCAACGCCCGCCACATGCAGCTGGCCTGGGCCTCCCTGATCAGCGTGGCCCTGTGCGACTTCTACGTGTACCTGCTGGCGAGCGGCGCCTTCACCGATCCGAGGTTCTTCTGACATGGCTCAAGTGGAACGGCAGCAGTGGGACGTCGTCGTGGTCGGCGCGGGCGGTGCCGGGCTGCGCGCCGCGATCGAGGCCCGCGAGCGCGGCGCCCGTACGGCCGTGATCTGCAAGTCCCTGTTCGGCAAGGCCCATACGGTGATGGCGGAGGGCGGGATCGCCGCCTCCATGGGCAATGTCAACGAGGGCGACAACTGGCAGGTGCACTTCCGCGACACCATGCGCGGGGGCAAGTTCCTCAACCAGTGGCGGATGGCGGAGCTCCACGCGAAGGAGGCCCCGGACCGGGTCTGGGAGCTGGAGACCTGGGGCGCGCTCTTCGACCGCACGCCCGACGGGAAGATATCCCAGCGCAACTTCGGCGGGCACGAGTACCCGCGCCTCGCGCACGTCGGCGACCGCACCGGCCTGGAGCTGATCCGTACGCTCCAGCAGAAGATCGTCCAGCTCCAGCAGGAGGACTTCAAGGAGTACGGGGACCACGAGGCCCGGCTCAAGGTCTTCCAGGAGTGCACGGTCACCCGGGTGTTGAAGGAGCGCGGCGGTCCGGCGGACGGAGCGAGGGTCTCGGGGACCTTCTGCTACGAACGCGAGACCGGTCGCTTCTTCGTGCTGGAGGCCCCGGCGGTCGTGCTCGCCACCGGTGGGATCGGCAAGTCCTTCAAGACCACCTCCAACTCCTGGGAGTACACGGGCGACGGCCACGCGCTGGCCCTGCTCGCGGGCGCGCCCCTGCTCAACATGGAGTTCGTGCAGTTCCACCCGACCGGCATGGTCTGGCCCCCGTCGGTCAAGGGCATCCTCGTCACCGAGTCCGTGCGCGGTGACGGCGGGGTGCTGCGCAACTCCGAGGGCAAGCGGTTCATGTTCGACTACGTCCCCGACGTCTTCAAGGAGAAGTACGCCGAGTCGGAGGCGGAGGGCGACCGCTGGTACGAGGACCCGGACCACAACCGGCGCCCGCCCGAACTGCTGCCGCGCGACGAGGTGGCGCGGGCGATCAACTCCGAGGTGAAGGCGGGCCGCGGCTCCCCGCACGGCGGTGTCTTCCTCGACGTGTCCACCCGGATGCCGGCCGAGCGGATCAAGCGGCGGCTCCCGTCGATGTACCACCAGTTCAAGGAGCTGGCGGACGTGGACATCACGGCGGAGCCGATGGAGGTGGGCCCGACCTGCCACTACGTGATGGGCGGGATCGCGGTCGACTCGGACTCCGCCGCCACCGTCGGGGTGCCGGGGCTGTTCGCGGCCGGGGAGGTCGCGGGCGGCATGCACGGCTCGAACCGGCTCGGCGGCAACTCCCTCTCCGACCTGCTGGTCTTCGGGCGGCGGGCGGGACTGCACGCGGCCGAGTACGCCACGTCCGCCGGACGCCCGAGCGTCGACCGGTCCGAGATCGACGCGGCGGCGACGGAGGCACTGGCCCCCTTCCACGCCGCCGAGGGCGCGGAGAACCCGTACACGCTCCACCAGGAACTCCAGACGACCATGAACGACCTGGTCGGGATCATCCGGCGCGAGGGCGAGATGGCCGAGGCCCTGGAGAAGCTCGCGACCCTGCGCGTACGGGCCTCCCGGGCCGGTGTCGAGGGGCACCGGCAGTTCAACCCGGGCTGGCACCTCGCGCTGGACCTGCGGAACATGCTGCTGGTCAGCGAGTGCGTGGCCCGGGCGGCCCTGGAGCGTACCGAGAGCCGGGGCGGGCACACCCGCGAGGACTGCCCGTCGATGGAGCGCGGCTGGCGCCCGGTGAACCTGCTGTGCAGGCCGGTGGAGCCGGCCCCGGTGGATCCGGCGGCCGATCGGATCACCCTGGTCCGCACCCGCACCGAGCCCATCCGCCCCGACCTGCTCGCGCTCTTCGAGAAGGAAGAGCTGGCCAAGTACCTCGCCGAAGAGGAGCTGTACGGATGAGTACGTACGACGCGAGCTTCCGGATCTGGCGGGGCGACGCGGAGGGCGGATCGCTCAGGGACTTCACCGTCGAGGTGCACGACGGTGAGGTGGTCCTGGACATCGTCCACCGGCTCCAGGCCACCCAGGCCTCGGACCTGGCGGTGCGCTGGAACTGCAAGGCGGGCAAGTGCGGCTCGTGCAGTGCGGAGGTCAACGGCCGGCCGCGGCTGATGTGCATGACGCGGATGTCGACCTTCGAGCGGTCCGAGACGATCACGGTCACCCCGCTGCGCGCTTTCCCGGTCGTCCGGGACCTGGTGACGGACGTGTCCTTCAACTACGCCAAGGCGCGGGAGGTGCCGGCCTTCGTGCCGCCGCCGGGGGTGGCCCCGGGCGAGTACCGGATGCAGCAGATCGACGTGGAGCGCTCGCAGGAGTTCCGCAAGTGCATCGAGTGCTTCCTGTGCCAGGACACCTGCCATGTGGTGCGCGACCACGAGGAGAACAAGGGCGCTTTCGCCGGTCCGCGCTTCCTGATGCGGGTGGCCGAGCTGGACATGCACCCGCTGGACGCGGCGGAGGAGGCGGGCCTGGACCGCAAACGCACCGCGCAGGAGGAGCACGGGCTCGGCTACTGCAACATCACCAAGTGTTGTACGGAGGTCTGCCCGGAGGGCATCAAGATCACCGACAACGCGCTGATCCCGCTGAAGGAGCGGGCGGTGGACCGTAAGTATGACCCGCTGGTCTGGTTGGGGAACAAGATCGGACGCCGATCGGCCGACTCCCGCTAGATCCGGCCGCCCGTGCCGGCCGTGCCGGCGGAGTCGGCACCCCGAGGGGTGACGACTCCGCATGCGGGGCCGCGAAAGCCCCCATACCCTCCCAATTGTGATTCCGCCGAGAAGCAGGCCGCGCCGCAGGACGTCCGTACGGGCCGCACTCGCCCTGGCGACCGGGCTGCTCGCGGTCGGCGGCTGGGGCGCGGCCGGGGTGGCGCCCGTGTGGGCGGAGGATCCGGTCACCCTGTCGCAGCAGGGGCAGATCACCGACCTGGTGGGAGCTCTCGGCGACCGGAAGGGGGCCGTCGCCGCCGCGCTCGACACGTTGTACGTCGACCGGAAGATCCAGCTCTTCGTCGCCTACGTGCGGGACTTCTCCGGGCGCTCCCCCCAGAGCTGGGCCGACGCCACCGCCCAGCGCAACGGCCTCGGCCAGAACGATGTCCTGCTGGCCGTGGCGACCGGGGCCCGCCAGTACGCCTATTCGGCCGACGTCGACTCCGGTTTCACCGAGCAGCAGCTGGCCGCCGTCGCGCAGACCGCCATCGAACCCGCCCTGCGGCAGAACGACTGGGCGGGCGCCGCCATCGGCGCGGCCGACGGCTACAACGCCGTCCTCGGTGGTCAGCCGATCCCCGTGCCCACCATCACCCCCGGACCGGCGAATCCCGGCGGCAAGCCGGACGGCGAGAGCGGGGCCGGGGACTTCGTGCTCCCGGTGATCGCCGTCGGCGCGGCCGGGGCGCTCGCGGCCTACACGTACAGCCGCCGCAAGCGCAAGGACGCGGCTGGTGGCGGGCGCGGTACGACGACCGGGCCGGGCTGGCCCGAAGGGGCGCCGGACCGGCTCCCGCTCCCGGAGCTGGACTCCCGGGCCAAGGCCCTGCTGGTGGAGACCGACGACGCGGTCCGCACCAGCGCCGAGGAACTCGGTTTCGCCACGGCCCAGTTCGGCGAGGAGGCGGCCCGCCCCTTCGTCGCGGCCGTGGCGTACGCCAAGGACGAGCTGACGCAGGCCTTCCGGCTGCGGCAGCAGCTGGACGACGCCTACCCGGAGGACGACGCGACCCGGCGGCGGATGCTGGACGAGATCGTCGCCCGGTGCACCGAGGCGAACCGGCGGCTGGACGCCGAGTCGGCCGACTTCGACCGGCTGCGGGACCTGGAGAAGAACGCCCCGCAGGCGTTGGCCAACGTGGAACAGGACTATCTCGACCTCACCGGGCGCGCGAACACCGCCGAGGCGACCCTGACGGCGCTGGCCGGGCGGTACGCGGACTCGGCGTCCGCACCCGTGGCCTCCAACGCCGAACAGGCCAAGGACCGGCTGTTGTTCGCGGCGACCAACCTGGGCCTGGCCCACGCGGCCCTCGACGCGGGCGAGCAGGGCACGGGGGCCGTGCACGTGCGGGCCGCCGAGGGTGCGGTGGACCAGGCGGCGACCCTGGTGGACGCGGTGGAGCGGCGGGCGCAGGAGCTGGCGGAGGCGGCCGGGAAACTGCCGGGCGCGCTGACCGAGACGGACACCGACCTCGCGGACGCCCGCGGGCTGCTCTCCGGCACCGCGGAGGGCACCTCGACGGCGGACCTGCGCGGGCGGATCGGCCGCGCGGAGGCCGTACTGGCGGACGTACGGCGGGAGGAGGCGAGCGGCCGGTACGACCCGATCGACGCCCTGCGCCGGATCCAGGAGGCCGACGCGGCCCTCGACGAGGCGCTGGCCGGGGCGCGGGAGCGGGAGTCGGGACGGCAGCGGGCGGTGGCCCTGCTCGACCAGGCCATGCTCGCGGCGCGCAGCGCGATCGGCGCGGCGACGGACTACATCACCACCACCCGGGGGGCGGTGGGCAGCCAGGCCCGGACCCGGCTGGCGGAGGCGGGCCGGCACCTGGAGCGGGCCGCGTCCCTGACGGCGGCCGACCCGACGGGGGCCCTGGCGGAGGCCCAGCGCGCGGATGCGCTGGCGCGGGAGGCGCAGCGGCTGGCGGAGCAGGACGTACGCGGGTACCAGGACCCGTACGCGGGCCGGCGGCCCGGCGGCGGCCAGGGCGGCGCCGTCCTGGGCGGGATCATCCTCGGCGAGATCCTGCGGGGCGGCGGGGGCTTCGGCGGCGGCTTCGGGAGCGGCGGGGGCGGGGGCTTCGGCGGAGGCTTCGGCGGAGGTCCCGGCTCCTTCGGGGGCGGCGGGACCCGCGGCCGCATGGGCGGCGGCGGCCGCTTCTGAACTGCACACATCAGCCCTGACCAGGAGAGACCCACCATGAGCAAGCAGACCATCCTCGGCCGCGTCACCCAGCTCGCCAAGGCCAACATCAACGCGCTGCTGGACCAGGCGGAGGACCCGCAGAAGATGCTGGACCAGCTGATCCGGGACTACACGAACAACATCTCGGAGGCGGAGCAGGCGGTCGCGACGACGATCGGCAACCTGCGGATGCTGGAGGCGGACCACACGGAGGACGTGGAGGCGGCCGCCGAGTGGGGCGGCAAGGCCTTGGCGGCGAGCAGGAAGGCGGACGAGCTGCGGACGTCGGGTGCGGCGGCGGACGCCGACAAGTTCGACAACCTCGCGAAGGTCGCGCTGGGCCGGCAGATCCGGTCGGAGAAGGAGGCGAAGACGGCGGAGCCGACGATCGCCGCCCAGACGGAGGTCGTCGACAAGCTCAAGGCGGGTCTGGACGCGATGCGGAACAAGCTGACGGAGCTGCAGGGCAAGCGCGACGAGCTGGTGGCCCGGGCGAAGACGGCCCAGGCGCAGAACACGATGCTGGACGCGGTCAAGAACATCGACGTCATGGACCCGACGAGCGACCTGGCCCGCTTCGAGGAGAAGGTGCGGCGGGAGGAGGCGATGGCGCTCGGCAAGCAGGAACTGGCGGCGTCCTCCCTGGACGCCCAGTTCGAGGCCTTGGACGACCTCGGCAAGACCGCGGAGGTCGAGGCCCGCCTCGCCGCCCTCAAGTCCCGCAAGGCCGCCTAGACCGGCCGTACACGTACGGCGCGGCCGCCGCCGGGTCCTGCGCCGCCCGCAGGGCGCCCAGGCCCCGGCCGCGTTGCAGCAGTCCTTCGAGGGAGTCGTGCGGGGCGTAGAACATCTCGTCTTCGTCGCTCATCACCCCGCACCCTGCCGAGCGCGCCGCACGGCCGCCACCCGTTATCCGTACATGCTCAGCAGCTGCTCCGCCGAGAGTTCGGCCACGGCCTCCGATGCCGCGCCGGGCAGCGGGAGTTCGAACCAGACCGTCTTGCCGCGGTGGGTGCGGCGCGTGCCCCAGCCCGCCGACAGCAGGCCGACCAGTTGGAGGCCGCGGCCTCCCTCGTCGGTGTCGCGGGCGCGCCGGCGGCGCGGTTGGACCAGGTTCGCGTCCCAGACCTCGCAGACCAGCGTGCGGTCCAGCAGCAGCCGCAGCCGGATCTCGCCCTCCCCGTAGCGCAGGGCGTTGGTGACGAGCTCACTGACCAGGAGTTCGGTCGTGTCCAGCAGCCCCTCCAGGCCCCAGGCCGGGAGCTTGGCCCGGGCCAGTTCGCGGGCCCGGCCCACCGAGCGGGCCTCGCGCGGCAGTTGCCAGTCGCCGACCGCGTCCACCGGCAGGCCCTGCACCCGTGCCATGAGCAGGGCGATGTCGTCCTCGCCGTGCCGGGTGTCGAGGGTGTTCAGCACGTGGTCGCAGACGTCCTCCAGCGGCCGGACCGGATCCGCGAGGGCTTCGCGCAGTCCGCGCAGCCCCTCCTCCAGGGGATGGTCGCGGGATTCCACGAGCCCGTCCGTGTAGAGGGCCAGCAGCGCGCCCTCCGGCAGGTCGACCTCGACCTCCTCGAAGGGTTCACCGCCCACGCCCAGCGGCATCCCGGGGGGTACCTCCAGGAGCAGGGCGGGCCGCGAGACACCGGCCTCGTCAGGCGGTTCGACCAGCACGGGCGGCATGTGGCCCGCGTTGGCGATGGTGCAGCGCCGCGTCACCGGGTCGTAGACGGCGTAGACGCAGGTGGCGAGGTACACCTCGGAGCGGTCCGCGTCCCGGCTGTGCAGGGCCGCCCGGGAGGCCTGCTGGGAGCCGCCGGGGGCGCCGAGGCCGCGGGCGATCTCGTCGAGCGCGGTCAGCACCTCCGCCGGTTCGAGGTCCAGCAGCGCGAGGGTCCGTACCGCGGTGCGCAGTTCGCCCATGGCGACGGCGGCCCGCAGGCCGCGGCCCATGACGTCGCCGACGACCAGCGCGGTGCGGTGTCCGGGCAGCTCGATGACGTCGAACCAGTCGCCGCCCACCTCGGTGGCCGCGTTGCCGGGCAGGTAGCGGCAGGCGATGTCGAGGCCGGCCGCCTCCGGGTCGCCGGGGGGCAGCAGACTGCGCTGGAGGATCAGCGCCCGCTCGTGCTCGCGGCGGTAGAGCCGGGCGTTGTCGATGCACACGGCGGCCCGGGCGGCCAGTTCCACGGCCACCGCCCGGTCCCGTTCGCCGAAGGGTTCGCTGCCCTTGGTGCGGGAGAACTGGGCGAGCCCGACGACCGTGTCGTGGGCGACCATCGGCACGACCAGCGTGGACTGGACGAGGTCCTCCGGTCCGCCGCCCTCGATCAGCCGTGTCCGCGCCGTACGCAGGGCCAGCGCGCCCGGCGAGGCGGCCGGGTAGCGGTGGATGTCGCCGACGGAGACCAGCGCGCCGGGGCCCGACAGCGGGGCGTCCGAGACGGCGGAGGCGAAGGCCACCCGGCGCAGGGGGGCCGAGGGCGTCCGGGCCGGGCCCTGGCCGGGCAGGCTGGGCACGCCCGGACCCTGCGGCCGGGCGGGCCGGTCGTCGTCGCCGAGCAGCAGCCCCTGGTAGAGGTCGACGGCGGCCAGGTCGCAGAAGCCGGGGACGGTGACGTCGAGGAGTTCGCGGGCGGTGGTCTCCAGGTCGAGGGAGTTGCCGATGCGGTGCCCGGCCTCGTTGAGGAGGGCGAGGTTGCGTCGGACCCCGGCGGCCTCGCGGGCGGCGAGGTGGCGGCGGGTGACGTCGGTGCCGATCCCGGCGACGCCGATGGGGCGGCCGCTGCCGCCGTGGACGCGGTAGAGGTTGATCGACCAGTGGCGGTTCTCCCGGCTGCGGGGCGTGGCACCGGTGATCCGCAGGTCGGTGACCGAGTCCCCGGTGTCCAGCACCCGGCGCAGGGCTTCGGCCATCCGGTCGGCCTCGTGCGCGGGCAGGTAGTCGTGCACGGTCCGGCCGCGGTGCTCCTCGGCGGCGCCCCCGAAGACGGTGGCGAAGCGGCGGTTGGCCCGCTGCACCGTGAGGTCCGTGCCGAACAGCAGGAAGCCGAAGGGAGATTGGCCGAATATCGCTTGTGAAGCCGCCAGGTCGGATTCGATCCGGCGCAGTGCGCGTACGTCCACGACGACACACAGCGCGGCCCGCTCGGCGGTCTCGGTCTGGGTGGGCATCACATAGATCTCGGCCACGCCGTGCGCGCCGTTCCCGCCCGGGATCCGGAAGGGGATCAGGCCGGTCCATTCCTTGCCGTCGAGGATCTCGGCGACCTTGCGGTGCGCGTCGGGACGCAGCTCGGGCGGCATGAAGGCGTCCACCGGGTCGCGACCCACGGCCTGGGAGGCGCTCAGCCCGAACAGTTCCTCGGCGCGCAGGCTCCACTGGTCGATGAACCCGTCGGGTCCGATCGAGAAGGAGGCGACCTTTATGTAGTCATATATCGAGCCAGGCGGACTGCTGTGCCACAGGGCGTCGTGCCATGTCTCTCGCGGCACGTCGGTCTGATGTGCCTGCGCAGGTATCTCGCTCACGCGACCGTCCCCTCCAGCTCACCGCAACCGGACCGGCCATGACCGAAGTATTCAGCACCACGGCCCCGGACGGCACGGCGTTCACGATCACAGCACGGTCTCGATGATTTCGAGCCATGTCGCGCGATCTCCCCCAAGTCTCTCCCCCGATGGTCGTCGGGAGGCGTTCCTCGGAGGTCACACGCCACCGTTCACCTTGTTACTCACCAGGAAGAGCCAACTCGAACCACACAGTCTTGCCCGATTTCCCGTGGCGGGTCCCCCAGCGCTGCGAGGAGACGGCGACCAGGTGCAGGCCACGGCCCCCCTCGTCGTCGTGCTCCGCGACCCGCTCGCGGGGCGGATCCGGAAGCGGATCGGAAACCTCCACGAGCAGCGCGGGGCCGGCCGCGGGGCTGTCGGCGGCTGGATTGCGCCGTTCCAGGCGGACTCCGATGGGGCCGGAGGCGTACCGCAGGGAATTGGTGACGAGCTCGCTGACCAGCAGGACGGTCACATCACCGACGGCTTCCAGGCCCCAGTCGTGCAAGGTGCCGCGGACGGCGTGGCGGGCGGTGCGGACGGCACCGGGCTCGGCGGGGAAGGCCCACTCGGCGCACTCACCGTCTGTGTCGATCACGCCGATCACTTCCCGGGCCAGCAGCGACCCCAGTCCGGTTCGTCGGGGACGAAAGGGGGACGAGATAGGGATTAATAGCGACATACCCGATATTCAGGGCGTCGTACCACTCGATCCCCCGCCACCGGCGCACTGTGGCGCAGACGGCCTAGACCGCGAGCGTCACGCGCCCCCGCCGGCGTCCTGGCGGCCGGCGTCCTGGCGCAGCCGGCGTCCGGCCTCGGCGACCGCGGGTCGGTCCTGGTCCAGCCAGTCCACCGACTCCAGCTCCTCCGGACCGAGCCAGCGCAGCTCGTCGTGGTCCTCCAGCGGGGCGGGGACCCCGGAGAGCAGTCGGGCGGTCCACACGTGCAGGACGAGCCCCGGCCGCAGCGGCCACTCCCCCGGGATACGCTCCAGCGGCTCCGCCTCCACGCCGAGCTCCTCGCGCAGTTCACGTACCAGCGCGTCGGGGACGGACTCACCCGGTTCGGCCTTCCCGCCCGGCAGCTCCCAGCGTCCGGCGAGTTCGGGCGGCGCGCTGCGGCGGGCGGCCAGCAGGCGCCCCTCATGACAAAGGGCTCCGCCCACGACCACTCGTACCGTCATGGGCGGAGCCTATGTCAGCGTCGCGAGGCGCTGCGACGCTCAGTTCATCGTGGCGGTCCGACCGATCCGCTCGACCCAGTAGAGCTGCTTGTGTCCTCGGTCCTCGAGGCTGTCGGCGACCTTCTGGGCCTCGGCCCGGGTGGCGTACCGGCCCACCCGGTAGCGGTTGCCGTTGTCGTCCTCGCGTATGACCAGCCACGGAAGCAGTGCACCGCTGTCGTTCATCGCGTTTCACCCTCCGCCGACGTACGTGTCCGGGAAACCGCATTGCGCATATGCCCGAGCTTACGCCCGACCTTTACGGAGCGGATACGGTTTTTCACGAAGAGGTACCTCACAGGCGTACGCATCCGGCCATGCGTACGAGTGGGCCGTGCGCGCCGGTTCGAACGGGGCGCGGCGACGGCCGGGGCGGGACCGCCGCGCCGTCGGGCGACGGGCATCCGCGCAGGTGGCGCCGAGGAAGCGGCGGGGCGTCCGGAGCGATCCCGGCCGCGGCGCGGGCGGAAGGGGGTCCCGGCATACGGACCGAACGTCCGGGGACGCCCGGGGCCGGGAGTGCGCGGGCGCCCACCATCGCGCCGAAATACGCCGGGGCGCGGACGTCCGGTCGGGCGCGCGTGAACCCCCGGGCGACGCCCGGGGGTTGATGACGCGGGAAGGAGCGGCTACCTCACCGGGAGGTGGTACGCCAGGCGGTAGCGGTCCGCCGGGACCACCACGTCGGCGGTCTCCACGGCCCGGCCGGAGGCGTAGTAGGTGCGGCCGATCACCAGCACCACATGCCCCGGCACCCCGCCGAGGAGCAGGATCTCCTCGGCCAGACCGGGCCGTGCGCCGACCTCCTCGACCACGTTGTCCACGACGACGTCGATCGCGGCCATCCGGTCGACCACGCCGGAGCCGCCCAGCGGCCCTTCCTCCGGCAGCATCACGGGAGTCCGGCCGGTCACGGCCAGCGGCTCCCAGGAGGTCGACAGCATCATCGCCTCCCCCGCGTCGCGGAAGACGTACCGCGTCCGCATCACACGCTCGCCCGGTTCGATGCCGAGCCGCTTCGCGATCCCGGCGGGCGCGGCCGCCTGCTCACTGCTCGACTCCCACGTGCCGCGCGCCCCGGCGTCGGCCTGTTCCTGCCGGAACGGTGTCGAGGCGCCGCCCGTGCGGTAGCCGGCGCGGGCGACCCGTCGGGGGACGGGCTGCTCCCGTACGTACGTACCGGATCCGGACCGGCCCTCGACCAAGCCCTCCGCCATGAGGACCTTGCGCGCCTCCAGGGCGACGGTGTCGGAGACCCCGTACTCCTCGCGGATGCGTGCCTGAGAGGGAAGCCGGGCGTGCGGGGGCAGAGAACCGTCGACGATCTTCCGTCGCAGATCCCCGGCCACGCGCAGATAGGCCGGCTGCTCACCGAAAGTCACTGGCCACTCCCATCAGGTTGACAGACAGCTACACCCTGGCAACCGACGGTTGAAAACTGCAAGCAAAGGCCAGAGTTTCACTCGAAGTGATGAAGCCAGGTCCCCAAACCCGTTACCCAGCGTCACTCCGGGAGCGTCACGCCGACTCGGACGAGGGCCCGTCCTCGGACCGACCGTCCGGGTCCCCCAGGTCGCCCTCGCCGTCCTCCAGCCACTGCGGGATCTCCGTCGAAAGCCCGTACGCACCGCGCAGCGCCTGCTCCGTCTCCAGGGACATCGAGGCCAACGCCCGGTCCCACCGCTTGTCGAAGTCCTCCGGCGTCCCGGCCTGGGAGGCGCGCTGCCACTGCGCGCGCGCCGCCTCGATCTCCTTCAGCTGCGCCGCCACGGCCTTCTCCACCCCCGGCCGGGCGGCCTCCCCCTGGAGGAGTTTCGCCTCGGCGCCCAGCACCTCGTCCATCCGGCGCGCCCACGCGCGGTATTCCGGCAGCACGTCCTCCACGTCGCTGTCGGGAGGCCGGCTCATGACGAACTCGACGGAGTTGGCGGCCCGCAGGAAGGCCGCCTGTTCGGGCTTCAGCATCGCGGCGTCCTTGCGCAGACTGCCCCGCCACTCCTCGTCGGTCGTACCGATGACGCAGACCAGTGCCCGGTCCCCCTGGCGCCAGGACTCGCGGGAGGGGGCGTAGTAGAACATCTCCGCGTACTCGGGCAGCGCCCACGTGTCCATCGCGTACTCGTCCTGGGCCTTCCAGCAGGTGTCCTCGGCCGTGCGGTCGGCCGCGCGGGACTCGGGGTCCTCCGCCACCTCCAGCACCTCGGCGGCGGTGACCTCGCCGTGGTGCACCCGCGCGCAGTCGATCCGGTACGTCACGGGCCGCTCGTCGATCAGGTCCCCGCCCGGGACGTTGAAGCAGTCGCCCACCCTCAGGGCGTCGAGGTCCGTGAGTTCGCCTTCGACGTCGACGTACCTGCTCAGCGCGTCGAAGCGGTCGTCGACGGAGCTCAGGAGCCGCTCGGCGGTGAACGCCAGCGCGCCGGTCATCACCACGGACACCACCAGGCCCACGATCGCCAGGACCTTGCCCCGGTCACCCCGCTTCGTGATCTGTACGAGGGCGGCGATGCCGAAGGCGATGCCGAGCGGCGGGAGGCACAACAGCCCCGACAGCAGCGAGGCGAGCGCGAATCCGTTGAGCGCCGGCGGCTGCTGTCCGTAACCGGGCGGCGGGGCCCAGCCCGGGTGCGCGGGCGGCGGGGGCCAGGAGTGGCCCGGTCCGGGCGGAGGACTCGGCGGAATGCTCACGGGGGCGGACTCCATCGCAGGGCGGCATCGTGGGGCGCCGCGCCGCGGAGGGCGCGAACGAATGCGCGAAATAGTACGCAGCACGGCCGCCAGGCGGCTCGGTCGCCCCCGCCCTCGCACACGGCCCGATCGATGCCCGCGGCTCCGGCGCCCGGCACGTGACACGGACCCCTCCGACGATCATCGGCGCGTAACATCCGTGCAGTACACCGGCCATGACCGAGCAGAGGTGTTCCACACATGACGCACGCACTCCCCGGCTACATCTGTTCCGAGGACGGCACCCGCGCGGACGTCCGGACCGCCCCGTGGGCATGCCCGGTCTGCGGCGGCCCATGGGACCTCGATTTCACGCCGGACCCGACCGCGGCCCTGGAACCGGCCGCGGGACCGAACTCGCTGTGGCGGTACGGGTCCGTGCTGCCGCTGCCCGGGGCGTTCTCCGTGTCGCTGGCCGAGGGGCACACCCCGTTGATCCCGCTGGCGGAGCGGATCCACGCCAAACTCGACTTCCTGATGCCCACGCGGTCCTTCAAGGACCGGGGCGCGGTCATGCTGGTGGAGCTCGCCCGGCGGCTCGCGCCGCGGCGGGTGGTGGCGGACAGCAGCGGCAACGCCGGTACGGCGGTGGCCGCGTACTGCGCGCGCGCCGGACTGGACTGCGAGGTCTTCGTGCCCGAGGGCACGCCGGAGAAGAAGACCGCCCGGATGCGGGCGCACGGCGCCGCGGTCCGGGTGATCCCCGGCGGTCGCGAGGCGGCCGCGCAGGCGGCCCGCGCGGCGGCGGACGAGCCCGGCGTCTTCTACGCGAGCCACGTGTTCAACCCGTACTTCCTGCACGGGACCAAGACGTATGTGTACGAGGTGTGGGAGGAGCTGGGCGGCCGGCTCCCGGAGGCCCTGGTGGTCCCCGTGGGCAACGGCACCCTGCTGCTCGGGGCCGCCCTGGCCGTGGAGGAACTGGCCCGGCGCGGGGTCAGGCCGCCGGCCCTGATCGCGGTCCAGGCGGAGGCGGTGGCCCCGCTGGCGCGAGCCTTCGCGGCGGGCGCGGAGGAAGCCGATCCGGTGGCACAGCGGCCGACCCTGGCCGAGGGGATCGCGATCCCGGCTCCGCCGCGCGCCCGTCAGGTCCTGGCGGCGGTCCGCAAGTCCGGCGGCACCGTCCTGACCGTCCCCGACGACCGGCTGGGCGAGGCCCAGCGGGACCTGGCCCGCCGCGGACTGTCGGTGGAGCCGACCGCCGCCGCCTGCTGGGCCGCGGTGGGCCCGTCGGCCCCCGGGGATCCCCTGCAGGGCCGCACCGCCGTGATTCCCCTCTGCGGCGCGGGCGGATAACCGGCGTCGCGTCCGCGTCCCGCTCCACTCCGCACGTCCATGTCGGAATTCCGCGAGCCCGGACGCGCCCGGTCTGATGAACTGGCCCCATGACCACCCATGTTGATCTCGCCGCCCGGGCCGGGGCGTTCGCGGCCCTGCACACCCCCGCCGCCCCGCTCGCCCTCGCCAACGCCTGGGACGTGGCAAGCGCCCGCATCGTCGAGGCCGCCGGTGCCCCCGCCGTCGCCACCACCAGTGCCGGCGTCGCCTGGTCCCTCGGGTCCCCCGACGGGGACGCGCTCGCCCGGGACCGGGCCCTCGACCTCGTCGCCCGCGTGGTCGAGGCCGTCTCCGTGCCCGTCACCGCCGACATCGAGGGCGGCTTCGGCGCCGACCCGGCCGCCGTGGGCGAGACCGTCACCGGGGTCCTCGCCGCCGGCGCGGTCGGCATCAACATCGAGGACGGCCACCGCGACCCGGCCGAGCAGATCGAGCGCCTGGCCGCGGCCCGCGCCGCGGCCGACGCCGCCGGGGTCCCGCTCTACATCAACGCCCGCGTCGACACCTACCTCCGGGGCTTCGGCGAGGACGCGACCCGCCTGGACGACACCCTGGCCCGCGCCGCCGCGTACCTGCGGGCCGGCGCCACCGGTGTCTTCGTGCCCGGCGTCCTCGACCCGACCACCGTCGCCGAGCTGGCCAAGGGCATCGACGCGCCGCTGAACATCCTGCTCGGCCCGGGTGCCCCGACCGTCGCCGCCTTCGGCGCCCTCGGCGTCGCCCGCGTCAGCCTCGGCTCCTGGGTGGCCGAGGCCGCGTACGCCGTGGTGCGCCGCGCCGCCGAGGAGCTGATCTCGGAGGGCACCTACGGGGCGCTCGCGCACTCCCTGCCCTACGGCGAGCTGAACGACCTCCTCAAGGGCTGAGAAACCCGGAAGCGTGCGGGGGCCGACGACCCTAGGATCCGAGCATGAGCACCTCAACTCCGGTCGACGGCAGGGCCGCCGGTTCGGCCACCACCCCCCTCGGCGGGATCTCGGGGGCGGTCTGGGCGGCCCTCGCCCTCGTCTACGTGGTCTGGGGCTCGACCTACCTCGGCATCCGGATCGTCGTCGAGACCATGCCGCCCTTCCTCTCCGCCGGAGCCCGGTTCATCACCGCGGGCCTGCTGCTGGCCGGTGTCGTCGCCGTCCGGTACGGTCCGGGCGCGCTGCGGGCCACCCGCGCGCAGCTCGGCTCGGCGGCCCTGGTCGGCCTGCTGCTGATCCTGGGCGGGAACGGCCTGGTGGTGCTCGCCGAGACCTCGGTGCCCTCGGGCCTCGCCGCGCTGCTGGTGGCGGCGGTGCCGATGTGGGTGGTGCTGCTCCGGGCCGGCACCGGGGACCGGCCCCCGCCGCGCACCCTGGCCGGGGTGCTGGTGGGGCTCGCCGGGCTGGCGGTGCTGACCAGCCCCGGGCTCAGCGGCGCGGTGCGGCTGTCCGGGGTGCTGCTGATCCTGGGGGCCTCGGTCCTGTGGTCGCTGGGCTCGTTCTCGGCGCCCCGGCTCGACCTGCCGGCCAATCCCTTCACGGGCAGCGCCTACCAGATGTTCGCGGGCGGGGTCGCCGCCGTGGTCGTCGGTCTGCTGCGCGGAGAGCACCGCGGCCTGGACCCGGCCGCGTTCTCCACCGCCTCCTGGCTGGCCCTGGGCTATCTGACGGTCGTCGGCTCGCTCGTCGGCTTCACGGCGTACGTGTGGCTGCTCCAGGCCGCTCCGCTGTCGCTGGTGTCCACGTACGCCTACGTCAATCCGGTGGTGGCGGTGGCGCTCGGCACGCTGATCCTCGACGAGGCGCTGACCTGGCCGATCGTGGTCGGCGGTGCGATCGTCGTCGTGGCGGTGGGCGTGATCGTCGGTACCGAGCGCAGGAAGTAGCGGGAGTGGCGGGAGCTTCGGGAGTGGCGGCGCCGGGGCGCGCTCAGCCCCGCGCGGCCTGTTCGTACAGCGCCTTGGCGTGCTCGTCGAAGAGCGCGGCCGTGGAGTCCACGTCCGTGTCCCCGCCGCTCAGCACCCCGATCAGCCGCCCCGCCCGGTGCGGGCCGCCCCGGTCGGCGATCCAGGGGCTGCCGCTGGTCCCCGTCCAGAACCCGGCGCAGCTCATGTAGAGCATGTCGGGGTCGTCCTCGTCGTGGCGGGTCTGGGTGGTGCAGGAGACGGGCTTGTTCTCCGGGTTGTGCTCGGACTCCGGGTAGCCGACGACGGTGACGTCCCGCTCGTACCCCGAGGTCCACTCGGGTTTCGGGGCCTCGGCGCTGCCGCCGACCACATCCTGGATGCTGCGTCCGTCCTCGTCCGGCTCGATGGTGAGGAAGGCGAAGTCGGCGGTGTCCTCACCCCATTTCGTCCAGCGGTCGTCCACGTGGATCGACCTGACCTTCCACACGCCCAGCGGCTGGGTGCCGGCGCCCTCGCCGGAGAAGGCCGGGGCGAAGGAGAGCTCTCCGATGGCCAGGCCGTCGTGGGCCACCTCGCCCGGCTGCCCGTCCTCGCCCGCGGGGGCCACGCAGTGCGCGGCGGTGGCGACGACGTTGCCCTCGGGGCTGTCGACGACGCTCGCCGTGCACCAGTGCTCGCCTCCCGCCATGAGTACTCCGACGGTGGGGAAGGGGAGCACCGGTCGCTCGCCGGGCACCTCGAGGAACGCGAGGGCGAACACCGCCACGATCCCCGCCGCGGCCGCCGCCGACGCCCCCTTCACCACCGTGCTCATCGCACGACGGGATCGGGTGTCGGCGCCTTCATCACCTTGCTGATCCACTCCAGGGAGCCCTCCCTCATACCGCGCACGTAAGACTTTCCGTTGTGCTCACCATCCTGGATCACCTGGAGCGAAGTGTGCACGGGGCCCTTGCCGAAGTCGTTCATGAACTTCTCCGCCTTGTCGCGACCGCTCTCCGCGGTGCCGATCTGGAAGTTGATGTAGACGTCCGGGCCGCCCGCCGCGATCAGCTTCGCGGCGAGCTTCTCCGGGTTGTCGGCGTCCATGGCCTGCTGGTTCCCCTGCCACAGCGGGGAGTCGGGGACGATGTCGACCCCGCTCGCGATGGCCGCCTTGAACCGGTCGGGGTACTTGAGGACGTGCTTGAAGGCGCCGAATCCGCCCGCGGAGGAGCCCATGTAGGCCCAGCCGTCACGGGAGGTGAAGGTGCGGAAATTGGCCTTCGTGAAATCCGGGATGTCTTCGACCATCCAGGTGCCCATCTTGGGCTGGCCGGGGATGTCCGAGGCGTCGAAGTGGTGCTTGGTGTCGGCGTTGTGCACCGGCATGATCAGGATGAAGGGCAGGCTGGTGCCGGCCTTGACCCCGTCGCTCACGGCCTTCTGGAGGCCGAGGCCGGGACCCGTACCCCAGTAGTTGGTCGGGTAGCCGCGGCCGCCGGGCAGGGAGATCAGGACCGGGAAGCCGCTCTTGGCGTACCGCGGGTCGTCGTACTCCTTGGGCACCCACACCCACACGTCACCCGTGAAGCCGGACTTCTTGCCGGTGAGGGTGGTGCGGCCGATCTGGGTGCCGTCCGGCAGCCGGGACGTACGGATGAACGAGGCCTTCGGCCCGGTCGGCATCCGCACCTCGGGCGGCACGTCCGCGACGGCGCCGGCCTTCTCATGGGTCTTGCCGAAGGCGACCGGATCCCCTATGTCCGAGAAGAGCCCGAATTGATACGCCGCCGCTCCGGCCCCGGCGAGGGTGAGCGCGAGCCCGCCGCTGATGAGGATCATGCGCAGGCGATGGGGGCGGCGGCGGCCCTCGGTCACAGGGCCGCCGTCGCCTTGCTGGTCTTGCTGCACGGTTGTTGTCCCGTTCCTTCTCCGGCGCCCGGTCAGAGGCGCGGGTCGGACCGATCGGTCCCCCTTACACCCTTTACAGAGGTATGAACGACGGGATGGGTTGCCTGGGACGGGGGTGACGTGGCGAGCGCCACGCGGTCGGTCGGGACGCGGGTCCGGGCCGGTCAGCCGGCTTCGGGCTTCGGCCCCTTCAGGACCTTGCTGACCCACTCCAGGGAGCCTTCCTTCATGCCCCGGACGTAGTGCCAGCCGTTGTGCTCACCGTTCTGGATGTCGCGGATGGTCGTCTTGACCGGTCCCTTGCCGTACTGCTGCTGGAACCTCGTCATCCGCTCCTTCCCGCTCTCCTTGGTGCCGATCTGGAAGTTGATGTAGACCTCGGGTCCCTTGGTGTCGATCAACTTCTGGGCGAGCTTCTCCGGGTTGTTCGCGTCCATCTCCGCCTGGTGGCCCTTCCACAGCGGGGAGTCCGGAACGATCTCGCCGCCGCTGGCGATCACGGCCTTGAACCGGTCCGGGTACTGCAGGACGGTCTTCATGCCGACGAAGGCGCCGGAGGAGGAGCCCATGAAGGCCCAGCCGTCACGGGACTTGTAGGTACGGAAGTTGGCCCGGGCGAAGTCCGGGACGTCCTCGGCGATCCACGTGCCCATCTTGGCCTGGCCGGGGATGTCGGAGCCGTCGTAGTAGTACTTGGCGTCCGGGTTGAGCACCGGCATGATCACGACGAACGGCAGGCTGGTGCCGGCCTTGACCCCGTCGCTGACGGCCTTCTGGAGGCCGAGGCTGCGGTCGGCCCAGTAGTTGTCCGGGAAGCCGTTGCCGCCGGGGAGCGCGATGAGGACCGGGAAGCCGCTCCTGGCGTACTTCGGGTCGTCGTACTCCTTGGGCGCCCACACCCATACGTCGCCCTCGAAGCCGGACTTCGCGCCGGCGAGGCGGGTCTTGGCGATGATCGTGCCGTCGTCGAGCTTGGTGGTCTGTTTGAAGCCGGACCTGGGCCCGGCCGGCATGAGCACATCCGGGTCGCCGGAGGGCGTGGCGGCGGTCGCCGGGGCGCTCGGGTCCGCCGTGCCCGTGGCCGGGGGCGGGGTGCTCTTCCCGAAGCTCACGTCCTCGCCGTTGCCGGAGAACAGGTCGAGCTTCCAGGTGGCGAACCCACCGCCGCCGAGCAGGAGCGCGAGGGCGACGCCCGCGCCGACCCCTACGCGGCGCCGGGAGCGCCTCGGCTCAGGTATCCGGGCGGTGGCGGGCCGCTCCCCGTACGACGGCCGGTACCGGGGCTGCTGCGGCGGGCCCGGGTAGCCGGGGAAGTCCTGGGGGCCCTGGTACTGCTCCTCGGGCGGGTACTCCTGGTACGACGGCTGGTCATCGGGCCGCGGGCGCTGCGGGTACTGGTGCACGGACTTCGCTCCGAACGGTCATGACTGCCCCGAGGGCAGAACGGCTGTACATCCCCTGGAGGCGATCCGGCCCGACCACCGACAAGGCACCCCCTGGTTCTGATGTACGAAACCCCCGCGGAGTTCCCGGAGCGAGCAACATCACCCCGGGCCGCCGCCCGGCCGGGCGTCTTCACGCAGGTCGCGGGGAGTCACGCCGGGCGTTCCGGCGGGCCCGCACGTCGGCGTGGATGTACGGCAGCGCGGGCAGCACCAGGATCGGTACGGCCCACAGCGGGAGCCTGAACAGCACCCCCTCGCCGGTCAGCCACTTGACGAGGAGCAGCACGGGCAGGCCGACGACGAGGGAGATCAGCGACTGCTGGTACATGCGCAGGGCGCCTCGGCGCAGCTCCCAGGCGATGGTGACCGCGCCGATGGCCACCCAGAAGGCGAGGTGATCGGCCCGCACGTCCATCGCGGTGGTCCGGTGGAACAGGAACGTGAGGAGCGTCAGGCAGCCGAGGACGTAGCAGGCCATGGCCGTCGTGCGCAGGGCCCGGTGGGCGAAGGGCGCGCGCTCGCGCGCCCAGGCCGCGGCGAAGGCCCGTACGTCCGGGCCGACGACGTCCCGCCCGGTGCGCCCGGCGGCCTCCGCGTCCTCCAGGTGCGCGGAGAGCTCGTCGAGCATCTCCCGCATGTCCGCCTCGGCGACGCCGCGGTACGCCCAGTTGCTGCGGCAGGCCGCGAGTATCTGCTCGTTCGTCATGGTGCGGTTCCCCCGTGGATCACGTACCGGCGTTCAGGATCCGGCCGACGGGCCCGGCGAAGGACTGCCAGCCGGCCCGCCCCCCGGCCAGCTCGGCGCGCCCGGCGTCGGTCAGTCGGTAGTACTTGCGCGGGGCGCCGCCGCTGGGGGACGGGGCACGGTACGAGGAGATGAGCCCCGCCCGCTCCATCCGCGCGAGCAGCGGATAGACACTGCCGTCGCTGACGAGGTCGAGCCCGCCGTCGGCGAGCGCCTGGGCGAACTCGAAGCCGTACCTGGGCTGTTCGGCGATCAGGGACAGCAGGCAGAGGTCGAGCACTCCGCGCAGGAGCTGGCTGCGCCGTTGGTCGGCGGTCGCGGCCGGCTCCTTTGTCATGCGGTACAAGATAGCCATCTACTGCCTTGCGTCACAAGACAGTTGCCTTGTGCGCGGCAGCAGCAGCGGGGTGGCCAGGAGCAGGACTCCGGCGGCCGCGATCGCGGTGCGGGGACCGGTGACGACGGCCAGCAGGCCCCACCCGGCGGTCAGGGCCGCGATGGTGACGCTGCTGCTGATCGCCCAGGCGGCCTGGGTACGGGCGAGCCGGTCGGAGGCGACATGGGTGAGCCGGTAGGTGGCGAGCACCGGATTGAACAGGCCGCAGCAGGCCACCAGGCCGAACTGGACGGTGATGACGAGCGCCATCCCGGGGATGCCGGCCGGGACGAACGCCAGCCCGAGCGGCCAGCACGCGCGCAGCGCTCCGGCGGTGCGGAGCACCCGGTGCCGCCCGTACCGGTCCACGAGCCGGGGTGCGAGGCGTGAGCCGACGAGGCCGCCGACACAGGGCAGCGCGAAGACCAGACCGTACTGCCAGGGCGCGAACCCGAGACCGCGCAGCAGGAGCAGGGCGAGCAGCGGCTCGGAGGCCATGATCAGGCCGTTGACGGCGATCGCGTTGAGGAACAGCGGGCGCAGCACCGGGTGGGCGAGGATGTGGCGCCACCCTTCGAGCAGGTCGCCCGCGCGCAGCCGCGGCGGCCCGGCCGCCCGCTCGGGGCTCGGTTCCGTCCCGCCCACGGACCGGATGCCCAGCGCCGAGAGCAGGTAGCTGACCGCGTCGGCGACGACGGTCACCACCGGGCCGAACATCCCGATCAGGGCCCCGCCGAGCGGTGGCCCGACCATGGTCGCGGTCCATGTCGTCGACTCGAACCGGCTGTTCGCGACGAGCAGGTCCGCCGCCGGCACGAGCGTCTTCAGATAGGCGCCGGCGGCCGCCTTGAAGGCGATGTCGGCCGCGGCGACGACGACCGACACGAGCAGGAGCTGGGCGAACCCGAGCCACCCCAGCGCGAACGCGACGGGGACGCTGAGCAGCGCGGCGAACCGGGTCAGGTCCGCCCCCACCATGACCGGCCCCTTGCGGCGCGGCTCCACCCACGGCCCGAGCGGCACCGCCAGCACGGCCCCCAGCACCCGCCCCGCCGCGGCCAGCGCCGCCACCTGGGCCGGTCCGGAGTCCAGGACGAGGATCGCCATCAACGGGAACGCGCCGAAGCCGAGCGAGCTGCCGAAAGCGCTGACGGCGTACGCCGCCCACACCCTCCCGAACCGCCGCCCGAGCCCCCGCTCCCGGCGCTCACCGCACGCCGCGCCCGCCTCCGCCGCCTCCATCAGGACCGCCCGCAGGCCGTTCCCAGGCGGGCCTGCTCCTCCTCGACGATCCGGCGGGCCATCGCGACGTCCGACACGTCGACCGCGTCCGGCGTGGACTCGGCGACGGCGCTGCGCCGCGCGTACGCGTCGAAGAGGCGGGTCTTGTTCTTCAGCATCCGCACCATCCGCTCGTCCACCCCGCGGGTGGCCAGCAGCCGGTGCACCCGGACCGGACGCACCTGCCCCATCCGGTGGGCCCGTGCCACCGCCTGGTTCTCGACGGTCGGCTTGACCTGGGGCTCGCAGATGATCACGACGGAGGCGGCCTGCATGTTGAGCCCCACGCCGGCCGCCTCGATCTGCGCCACCAGCACGGCGTGTCCGGGCGCGGCGGCGAACGCGTCCACCACCTGCTGACGGCGGGCGGGCGGCACGCTCCCCGAGAGGGGCCCGAACACCCGGCCCCCGCCGGGACCCGGGCCGGGTCCCGGGCCGGCCTCCAGTGAGTCCTTCACCACCGCCAGGACGTCCCGGAAGGCGGAGAACACCACCACCTTCAGCCCGTTCTCGGCGGCGTCCTCGACGATCTCGCGCAGCCGGTCCAGCTTCGCCGACCTCTCGGGGTGGGCGTACGCCGCCCGGCGCATCGCCATGAAGTTGCCGGAGCGCACGGCCTCGCGGTAGGCGGCCTCGTCGGAGGGGCTCAGCTCCTCCCACTCGTCCGTGTGCTGGAGCGCGGGCAGTTCGGTCAGCACGTCCTGCTGGTTGCGGCGCAGGTAGACCGGGGCGACGGCCTTCCGGAAGGCCGGGGAGCCGGCCACGCCGTCCCGGTCCCCGACGGCCGCGGCCAGCTCGGGTCGGAGGATCTGTACGAGGCTGCGGAACTCGCACACGCGGTTCTCCATGGGCGTCCCGGTCATGAACAGGACGCGGTCGCAGCGTCCGGACCATTCGGTGACGGCCTGGGCTCGCCGGGTCAGCGGGTTCTTCACGTAGTGCGCCTCGTCGACGACCAGCATCCCGATCTCGCCGCCGCCGGGCGTGGGGAATCCGCGCAGGGCGTCGAAGGTGGTGACCGCGACCCCGCCCCGGCCCTTCCAGTCGGCGAACGCCTCCTGCCGGTCGGGGCCGTGCAGGCACATCACGCGCAGCGTGCTGCGGGCCTCGATCTCCCGCGTCCAGTTGATCAGGACGCCGGCCGGGCAGACGACCACGAAGTGGCTCTGGCCTTCGGCGGCGAGGTGGGACAGGGCGGCGATGGCCTGGATGGTCTTGCCGAGCCCCATCTCGTCCCCGAGGATCACCTTGCGCTGGGCCAGCGCGAAACGCGCCCCGAAGGACTGGTAGCCGCGCAACGACACCCTGCGGTGGGTGTCGTCGAGCTGTTGGCGGCGGACCCGCTCGGCGACCTCGTCGGGCAGGAAGCCTTCGGCGGCGGCCGCGTCGGGGCCGCGGCCGGAGATCTCCGCGAGGAGGCTGTAGTACTCGGCGGACCGCAGTTCGAAGTCGACCCAGGCCGCCACCTCGGTCGACGGGCCGCGCAGCAGGTCCACCGAAGCCTGTGCGAGCAGCTGAGGCACCCCGCCCTGCGCCGCTTCCTCGGTCAGGGCGCGGACCTCGGCGACGGCCCCGAGGGCCCGGTCCCGCTTGGCCCGGCCCGCCAGCAGCATCCGCAGCCGACCGGCTGCCGGTCCGGCCTCGGCGAGCGGCGGACCGAGGCGCTCCGCGAGCACCACGGCCGCGTCCAGGGCGCGCTGCGCGTCGGGGCCGGCCTCCACCAGTACGTGCAGCGCCAGGACGAGCGCGGTGGTACGGGGCTCCGGCCGGTCCACGTCGATGTGGACGGCGACGGCCTCCCGGACGGCGTCGGAGATCTGGCGTGCCGCGGCGACGACCTGGTCGGCGGTCCGCTGCCCGACACCGGGGATCTGCCGCAGCCGGTAGGACCCGGCGTCGAGCACCTGCCCGACCGAGCGCAGCCCGCTGCGCTCGACCTCCCCGAGCCTCAGCCGGCCCTCGGTGACCTCCTTCAGCCGGGCCACGGGGATGGCCTCCAGTGCCTGCTCCGCCGCTTCGTCGTGGATCGGCCGCAGAGCCGCCCGCACCGCGTCGACGGCCTGCCGGTGGTCACCGACCACAGCCCGCGCGGCCTCGTACAGCCGTTCACCCCGGGCGACCGTCTCCCGCTCCCTGCGCCCCATCCGGCCCCGGCCCCTCTCTTCGTGTCCCCCCGCATACTGCCACCGCAGCCCCGAAGGCGACGCCGCGCGGGCCGGACCCCGTCCGGGCCGATACCCCGCTGACCTGCGCGTTCACCGGTCCGACGCAACGCTCGCCCCATGACCGGCCCGTCGACGCGACGATGACCGGTCCCCCGCGACCGCCGGGGCGGGCGGGGCGACCGGTCACCGTCGTGCGTCATTCGCCCAGGAGTCGGGCGGTGCGGGCGTCGAGCTCCTCGCGCACCATGCGGGCGTGCTCGGTGCGCGCCTTGTAGTGGTCGTACCCCAGCCGGGCCTTGTCCTCCTCGGCCCACACCTCGGCCGCGTACCGCCGGACCTCGTGGTCGATGGCGTCGACCCGGCGCTGCGCCTCCAGGTCCTCCAGGTGGGTCCGCTTGTTGGCCTCGCGCCGCTCGGCCAGCCGGCGGTCGTACTCGGACGGGCCGCTCATCAGCTTGGCGAGCACCGGCATGGCGTCGACCAGCAGCAGCACGGCGTGCAGCAGGAACATCATGAAGAGCGCGAAGCCGTCGGACCAGGCCACCGTGGACAGGGCATCGGCGCGCATCATCAGCCCGTCGTGCTGCTGCGACGTCTGCCGCTCGGCGACCTTGGCGTCGATCGCCTTCTTGACGTCCACGCGGTAGGCGGTGCCGGTGTCGATCAACGCCTCGGACAGGACGTTGCCCTTGGCGACGAGTTCGGCGCGCTTCGCCTCGTACTCGGCGATCTTGCTCGTCGCCTTGTACGCGCTGGTGTCGGCGCGGGCGCGCTCACAGGTCTCGGTGGTGTCCCAGCCGTTGCCGCGCCGGATCCAGCGGTCCTTGGCGCACTCGCGGCGCTCGTCCGCCAGTTTCTGGCCGAGGGTGCCGTTGTAGGCGTTGATCTGCTCGTCGAGTCGGCCGGTGGCTGCGGTGTTGTCGGCGATGTCCGCCTTGATCGAGGCCGGCGCGCCCGGCACCGTCAGGTGGAAGTCGTCGCACTCGCCGCGGCCGGTCGTGTCCTGGCCGTCGAGAGGATTGCAGGCGGTGAGGTCGCCCCGGAAGTCGGCGAGGTCGCGCTCCCGGTCGACCGCCATCTCCTGACGTATCTCCCGGTCGAAGACCTGGAGCGTCAGGGGCTCGGCGATGGTGAGGCCGAGGACCAAGGAGAGGAACAGCCGGGGCACCAGCATGCGTGCCGCCCGACCGCCGGTGTAGCCGTGGGTGCTGGACACCAGCCAGCTGTCCAGGGCCAGCACGATCCACGCCCACACCACGCCGACGAGGATCGCCACCGCCCCCGGCGTGCCCTCGCGGATCGTGGAGATCGCCATGGCCATGGAGGCACCGGCGAGCAGCGCCGTGTTGAGGACGATGGCCCCGTACCACGTGTAGCGGGCGCGCTCGGCGCGCTCGCGGTCGAGGATCTCCTCGCGGACGCCGATCAGCCGGCGCAGGAACACGGCGGGGCCGCAGCCGCCCCAGGGGCGGTACGAGCGGTGGGCGGTACGTGTGTCGGCCGCCCAGGCTTCGTACTCCTCCTCGGGCGGGCGGACGGGGGTGTCAGCGGCCACGCTCCTCCCTCCCCGCTTCACCGAGGTCGTCGTCGGCGATCAGGGGACGGCGCGCGGAACCGGCTCCGTCGTCGTCGCCCGCGCCGTCGCGGTCCCGGTCGGCGCCGGCGTCTCGGCCGGCCCGATCGGTAGCCCTGCCGCCCTCGCCGTACCGGTCGTTCGCGTACCGGTCGTTCCCGTACCGGTCGTTCCCGTAGGGGTCGTCACGTCGGCCGTCGCCCGGGTCGTACTCCCGCCCGTACCCGTCCTTCCCGTACGGGGCCTCCGCGTCGTACGAACGGCGCCGGCGCCCGTCGGCACGGTCCCGGGACGCGGCGCCGTCGCCCTCCTTCAGCTGCGGAGTGTCGGCGGCGCCGGCCACCTGCGCGGCGGCGGACGGGTCCTGGTCGAGCAGGCTCTGCCCGGTGCTGAGGCGCTCCACGAAGGCACGGGCGTCGATCGGCGCGTTGTCGAGGAGGCCACGGTTGATCATCTGGCGGCCCAGCTCCTGGTTGATGCTGTCGCGCCGGTCGGCCCGGTGCCGCCGCTCGGCCCGGTCGGCCAGCGCGTCCTCGCGCTGCTCCCCGCGCTGCCGCAGCCGGTCGTCGCGATCCGCGGCCCGCTGCTCGCGCTGCTCCTCTCGGGCGGCGTCGAGCGCGGCGCGCTGGTCCTGGCGGTCGACCTCGCGATGCCGGTCCTCGCGCTCCAGGCTGTAGCGCAGGTCCTCCCGCTCGGCCTGGCGCCGCCGTTCGGCGTTCTCCCAGTGGCGCTCCTCGTCCTCGCGCTGCCGCTCGCGCCGCAGCCGGTCGCTCTCACGCTGGCGTTCGGCCAGCTCGGAGTAGCCGATCTCGCCCCGGCGCTGGGCGAGGATGTCGGTGTTGGCCGGGTCGGTGCCGAAGTCCTCCAGGTCCTTGAGCGCCTCGACCCGCTCGAACTCGTAGTCCTTGCGCTTGAGGTTGTGGGTGTAGTGCTGGTCCTCGGCGTCGGTCCGCCGGGTGTACGAGCGCCGGAGGTCGTCCAACTCCTGCTGGTGCCGCATTTCGAGCGACGTGCGCTCGGCCTGCATCGCCTTGCGTTCCTTCTCGCGCTCGTGCTCCATCTGCTCGCGCTCGCGACGCACGGCCTCCTTCACGCGGTCGTGCTCGCGTTCGCGCCGCTCCTCGTCGGCACGGCGCCGCTGGTCGGCGAACTCCTGCGGGGTGAGGACCGTCAGGTAGGGGTCGCCGACGGAGAGCCCGGTGATCCGCGGCGGTTCCATCTCCAGGTAGGAGATCAGGCGCGCGGTCAGCCGTCGGGACACCTCCTTTCCGTCCTCCAGCGGCCATTCCTGGGTGACGTCGGTGAGCCCGGGCAGCGACCGGAGATAGCCGAGCAGCCGCGACTCCACATCGACGACGCCCTCACGGACGACGGCCACGGGATCGGTGACGGTGCAGTGGAAGGCGACCTGGAGGGTGAAGCCGTCGGTCTCGGCGGACGGCACCTCGGTGCTGACGGTGACGGGCACGGCGGTACCGCAGTTGACGACGGTGACCGAGCCGGCGTTCAGGACGGTCTCGTCGCCGGGCCCGCGGACGCCGTGGTCGGTGAGGTACTGGTCGCCGGTGCGGTACACGAGGACCTCGTGGGCGGCGACGCGGGGCAGCTCGTCGTACGAGCGGGTCGGCTGGTTCCAGAAGCGGCGACCGGTGCGGGGCGCGGGGGCCAGCACGCGCTCCTCGACCAAGGGATAGCTCTTGCGGATCGTGGTCATCGTGGGTGGGTGTCCTTCGCACTGTTCAAGGCGCCGAGCAGGGTCGCGACACAGTCGGGACCCGTGGCGCGAGTGGGACGGGAGACCGCGAGTCGGCCCAACTCGCTTTTCAGCAAGGGGTGCTCGACCTGCGGAAGCGCGGCGGCGAGGGCGTGACCGAGTCGCGCGGCCGCAGCGGTGGGGTCGGAGGTCACGGCGGGCAGGCCACGGGCCGCGACGAGGAGGGCGGACAGGGCGTTGCGGCGCAGCGGCCGGTAGCAGAGGATCGCCGCCCACAACTCGGCGACGATGTCGGTGTCTTCGGGCCGGTCGGCGAGGTGGCGCGCGACGGCGGGGCGGCCCGAGAGCCGCTCGGTGGCGGTGAAGACCCAGTGGGTGGTTTCGAGGACCAGCAGGCCGGTCGCCGAGTAGGCGGCGGACCGGGTGCGCCGTTCCTTCCGGATCCGGAACGCCAGGGCGTCGAGGACGATGCCGGCGTCCTCCTGGCAGTCGACGAGCGTCAGGAACAGCTGCGCCCAGGCCCGCAGACCGTGTTCGCGTTCGGCCCGCTTCTCCAGGGCGCCGCTGCGCAGCACCGCCCAGAGCCATTTCACCGCGTCGGTGGGGAAGGTGACGCCGAGTTGGCCGCTGAAGGCGATCAGCGCGGTGCCCCGCAGGGTGGGGTGGAGGGACTGGGCCCAGGTGCGGGCCAGCGTGAGCGCGGCGGCCGCCTGGGTCTCCTCCAGGCACATGTACCAGAGCACGTACACCGCGAGGGTCTGCCCGGTCTCGCCGCTCTCCCCGCGCGCCCACGGGTCGAGGTAGCTCTGCACGACCTCGTCGAAGGCGATGTGCCCGAGCAGGGTGAGGCCGGAGGCGATGGAGAGCTGGAGGGCCGGGTCGGGGTCGGCGTCGACGAGCGCGTCCAGCCAGTGCCGGACCGCGTCCCAGTACTCGGTGGGGTGATCGCGCCACAGTGCCTGCAGCACCCACCGGCGCAGCTCGGCGTCGGCGAAGACCATGACCTCGCGGGTGGTCGCTCCGTAGACCTGCATCTCGGTGGTGATCAGGGCGTTGCGGGAGAGCGAGCGGCGCCGGTCCACCGGGCGGGCGCGGCGGCGCTGCCGCGGGTCCTGGCCGTCGGGGGCGGCGCCGGCCTGCCCCGTGGCGTCGAGGGCCGCGGCGCCGTCGGCGGGATCGGCCTCGGGCGTGAAGTAGACGGGTTGGAGGAGCCGTTCGAGGAGGTCCTGCAGCGACTCGAAGGCGCGCCGTCCGATGCCGGGGGCGAACGCGAGGGTGGTGACCTCGGCGATCTCGCGCAGGCTCCGCTCCTCCTCGGCACCGAACCACTCCTGGACCGCCTGCGGCGCCCTGCCGCTGTGCTCCTTCCACGCCTGGTCGGGGTCGGCGCCCGCCGCGATCCGCTGCGCCGCCTCGGCGACGACGGCGATGGGGCAGCGGGGCGGGATGCCGGAGACGGCCCGGTCGACGATCTCCCGCGGCAGGCGGGCCTGGACCAGCCGGGCCCGGACCACCTTGTCCAGGACCGGGGGCCGCCACGGCAGATGGCGTACGGCCTCGGGCGCGCGCCCGACCACGCCGTGCACGGTGGTGATCACCAGGTGGGCGCGGTGGCGGCGCAGCTGGTCGCGTACGCGGCGCCAGTCGAAGTCGGAGGACGGACCGGCGGCGTCCGCGGCGGCCCCGGCGGCCCCGGCGGACCCTGTGCCTCCGGCGCCTCCCGCGGTGCCTGCGGTTCCGGTGCGGTCGAGGACGACGTAGCCCACGCCCTCGTCGAAGGTGCGCTCCGCGAGCTGGTCGAGGCCGATGTCGGGCGAGAGCACCACGTAGTCGGCGGAGGGTCCCACCGTCTCCCGGAGCAGGGCGACCGCGCCGGAGCGCTTGCCCGTGCCCTGGGGGCCGGTCAGGACGACGATGCCGGTACGGGTCAGTTCACGGGCCGCGTCGTCGAAGCAGTCGGGGCGGATGTAGGAGCGCAGCAGCGTGTCGATCTCGTCGCCGTCGAGGAGGCCGGTGGCGCGGGCCCGCCCGGGCCGCTCGGCGGTGGCGATGCCGAAGTGGGCGCGGCCGTGGTACTGCGGGCCGTAGAAGTTGTTGTAGACGCGGTAGTCGCCGTCGGTGGAATCGGCGCCGGCCTCGGCCCCGGGATTCGCTCCGGAATTCGCTCCGGAATTCACTCGTGAGGGTGACGGGGGCGTGGGTGTCGACGGGTCCGGGGAGGGAGTCGGGTCCGCGGTCGTGGGCGGCTCGGGGGCGGGACGGGGACCGGCGATGCCGTTCGCCTCCTCGCCTGACTGCCGGGGTTCGCCGGACACGCCGTTCCCTTCCCCACCACTTGCGTGATCCTCCGTGGGCCGATCCGTGGATCTCACGTGTGCACCCCGTCTCCCCGTCCGTTCAACTCACTTGGAGATGCCGAAGACGACGTTCCCGTTGAAGACGGTTCCGTGCAGATTGTTGGTGACGGAGTCGCCCCCACCCGCGCCGCCCGACGCCGAACCGGAACCTGAATCGGAATCTGAACCGGAGTTCGAGGCAGATCCTGGAGCAGAGGGGGTGTCGGACCTGCCACCGGGGGTGTGCTCAGAGATCGAATCGACTTCGGAACCAGATGCGGAACCGGATACGGAATCGGAAGCGGAATCGCTGAGGTCGAGTGTGTGGACGTCGTACCCCGACACCCACAACCAGGCCCGACCCCGGTACTCCTTCTTCTCGACGACGACCTCGCGGAACTCCTCCGGCCGGAAGTTGGTGTACCCCTGGGCGACGAGTTCCGTGAAGATCGGCGCGGTCAACGCGACGGCGAGCGCGGCCTCCGGGGCCGCGGCGAGGGCCCGGCGCAGGGGGTCGCTCTCCAGGATGCGGGAGACCTCGACGGGGCCGGGGCCCACGAACCCGTTGGGGCCCTCGGAGGCCGGACCGAAGTGCACGGCGGCGCGCAGCGCGAGCCGCGCGGCGGGTACCCGGTCGCGGTTGTACGCCCGTAGCCCGGCGTCCAGTCGGCGCATGAACGGCTCGACCAGCGCCTGCTCGCCGGAACCGGCCGGGAGTACGGCGAACTCGGAGTCCCCGGCGACCTGCCGCATCCACGAGGCCCGGTCGAGCCCGGCCGCCTCCGCGGCGTCGGCGAGCAGCCGGGGCAACACTGTCTGGATATCGCGCTGTCGCGCGGTGTCCGCGCTGCCGTAACCACGCGCGTCGACGGCGAGCAGCAGCCGCCTGTCGAACACGCCCATCGCACCTACGGACATCCCGTCCTCCTCGTCCGTGCCATCGGGAGGCACAGCATGCCGCACCTCCAACTCACTCGCGAATCAGCAGAGTTACGAGGTGCAAAGCGATGCGGCATGCCGCTCCCGGACCGTTGACCACCGTGGAGCGCCGGTCGCCCTGCCAGTCGTACACCGGATCCGGCCACCCGCACCCCGTGGAAATACGGGTTCTCGCGAAGTCGGCCGATCCCGTAGAAGTGCCTGGTCCGCCCGGCGGGCCCGCGGCTCAATGGAAGTTCGGACGAGCCCTGTTGGAGGTACCGTGACGACCACCCCGCCCGCCGCGCCCATGGCGGCGCCCACGCCGGCCGGGGGTGGGCCCGGGCCCACCTCGCGCACGATGCTGACCGTCCTGCAGACGACGCATCAGCACGCCGACGCCAAGGCCGGCATCCTCTCCGCCGTGCAGGCGGCGCTCGTGGGGACGGCGGGCACGTGGAGCGAGGCGGCGTTCGACGGCTGGCGGCGCGGCGGCCCGCTCGGCGTTCTGGCGGGGGTACTGCTGACCCTCTTCGCCTGCGGCCTCTTCGGCGGCGCGGCCTCGCTCGCGCTGGCGCTCCGGCCGCGCGTGTGGCGGCCGACCGGCACCAACGGCTACAGCTTCGTCCGGCTCGCCGCCGCCTCGGATCCGTCACCGTCGGCCACCGGCATCACCGCGGGCGCGGCCACCGCCGAGGACGAGCGGCAGTTGGCCGCGGTGGTCCGTTTCCTCTCCGACGTGGCCCTGCGCAAGTACCGCTGCGTGACGGCCGCCGTGGTGTGCACCGCGGTGATGGGGGCCACCGCCGGTCTCTGCCTGCTGCTACGGCCGCTGCTCGGCTGATCCCCGGGGCCGGCGCGGGGCGGGCGGCACCACGGGCTCGGCGAGTTCGGCGACCCGGGCGAGCCGGGCGAGGTCGTGCACGGTGGTGGTGCGGTAGCCGGTGCCCAGCAGCCCCTCGTCCCGCAGCTCGCGCAACCCCTTGTGCACGGTGGTCTCCGCGGCGCCGGTGAGCGCGGCGAGTTCGGGCTGGGTGAGTTGGAAGCCGATCACATGACCCCCGCCCGCCTCGGGACGCCCGTAGGCCATGGCGAGCTCCACCAGGAGCCGCGCGAGGCGCACCTTGACCGGATAACCACGGAACTCGAGCCGCCGCCGGTTGGCCCAGCGCAGCCGGTCGGCGACGATCCGGGTCAGCGCCATCGCCACCTCGGGCCGCCGCACCATGAGCCCGTGCAGGGCCCCGGGTCCGATGACGCGCGCCCGTAGCGGTCCGCAGGCCACCACACCGGCCGACCGCGGCGCCCCGTCGAGCGCGGCCATCTCGCCCACGCTGTCTCCGCCGACCCGAACGGCGAGCAGCGACTCCTGCCCGTTCTCGACGGTCGCGGTGACCTTGGCGAAGCCGCTGAGGATCACGTACAGATGCCGATCGGTGGCGCCCTCGGTGAGCAGCACACCACCGGAGTCCAGCGTCAGCTCCGGCCCGAGCCCGAGTAATTCCGTCCGCGCGGGAGCGGACAGCACCCCGAGCAGACTCCGCCCCGGCCACTGCCACCGCGCGTCCGACCCCACGTCCACCCGTCCGCCCTCCACCCTTCGCACCCGAGGCCGCCCAGGCTAGGGGATCCCCCGGCCCGCGCCCT
Source organism: Streptomyces sp. NPDC048331 (assembly GCF_043201215.1). NCBI lineage: Bacteria > Bacillati > Actinomycetota > Actinomycetes > Kitasatosporales > Streptomycetaceae > Streptomyces > Streptomyces sp. NPDC048331. The sequence goes on from NZ_JBICYT010000001.1 coordinate 544,273, forward strand.
TCGGTCGTCCGGGGGATCGCGGCCCCGAGGGGTGACCGAAAGGTCAGCAGCGGAACGCGGAAGGGGTCGGACTCCACGGAATCCGACCCCTTCCGTCATCTCGGAGCGGTCTCTCCCAGCACCATCGCAGCACGGGAGCAGCACCCAGCACCGCCTGAGTGGTCAGTAGTGGTATCGAGCCGCGAGGATGACGATCTCCTCGTCCGTCACCAAGTAGACGAGGCGGTGCTCGTCGTCGATCCGCCGCGACCACGCGCCAGGCAGGTGGAACTTCAATGGTTCGGGCTTGCCGATCCCTGAGAACGGATCACGCCTGACGTCCTCGATGAGCTTGTTGATCCGGGCGAGCATCTTGCGGTCGTTCTTGAGCCAGGAGGTGTAGTCCTCCCAGCCCTGATCCTCGAAGACAAGCCTCACGCGGCACCCGCACCCGCGTCCGCCGAGTCCGGATCGATCAGCTCGCGCTCCGACACGTCGATGTGGGCCAGGGCGTTCTCATACGCCTTGAGCAGCCGGCGGGCGTTCGCCGGAGAGCGCAGCAGGTACGAGCCCTCGCGCAGCGCCGCGTAGTCCTCAGCCGAGACGAGTACAGCGTTGCCGTGCTTCGAGACGATCTCGATGGCCTCGTGGTTCTCGTTGACCTTCTTGATCAGCGGAAAGAGCGCCTTGCGGGCTTCGCTCGCGGTGATGGACATGGTCTGACCTCTCCCCTCAAGTGGTACCTGATAACGTACCACTGCCCACGCCTCTCGCGCAGGGTGAACCAACCAGGAGGACGTCGCATCGAGAGACTCGTCCAGCAGCTCGACGGCGACTCCTACACGCCCACGCGGAACTGATCCACATCGGATCCGCCGCCACCCCCGCCATCCTCGACGCCCTCCCGTCCCTCGGGAGCTTCGGACAACTCCCGCTGGGCGCTTCTACAGGGCTCCGCCCCGGCGAGCTCTTCGGCCTCCAGCTCCGGCACGTGGACCTGCTGCACGCGACCGTCTCGGTCGAGCAGCAGATCCGGCAGACGACCAAGCACGGCGAGTCGGTGAAGACCGCCTCCGAGCGCCTCGGCCACACCGATGCGGCCATGACGCCGAACATCTACACCCACCGTGGCCCGATTCCGAGGTGCGAACCCGGGCCGCGGTCGCCAAGGCGCACGCGGAACAACTCGCGGGCATCCGTTCGGCCGGCTGACTCGCCCCTCGCCGAGGCCTACTTCAGTAGGCCCCCTGGCGGCGCCGTCGGGGAACCCCTGACGCGGGAAGCCCAACACCCCCTCCGCACGCGGAAATTACCCCCGCTTCTTGAGAGCGGCCGTGCTACTCTCGCATCGGTTCTCCGCCGACAAACGGAGAGTTGGGCAAGCGTTTCCCTGTGGGTCCGAGGCAGCCGTACACATCCGTGCGGAGCAACGACAGCAGGCAGCCATCGTCAATCGGGTGCGAGTCGGCCGCACCCGAGTTGATCACTGCTGTTGTCATGCCAACAGGGGTGGTCGGGCTCGGCTGCCTCGATGGCATCGGACTGGCCACCCCTTCCTATGGAAGGGAAACGGACTCCTTGACCGTCAAGATTCTCTGCGTGGCCGTCGTTCTGCTGCTCGCCTCCCTTGCCGCCCTGATCTGCGGGAACGTGCTCCTCGCTCTCGGGGCGACGAAGCTCGCGGCGATAGGTAGCGGCGGTGGCGCCTTCCTCGGCGTCAGCGGCCTCGGAATGCTGATCCTGAGCTACCTCCTACCGGCATCTTGATCGGGCCGAAGGGCCGCGCCGGGCCGTGATGGCCGGGCGCGGCCCCGGCCGCACCGACACCACTCGTCTCATCGGCTCTGCTCGTCGGCACCACAGCGAACGGCGGCCCACAACGGCGATCAGCGGTGCAACCGCTCCCCCCACGCGGCGGACCCGCCCAGCACGCTGCGGACCCTGCGTGGACCGCAAGGCCACCCAACCCGCTCCGTCGCAGGTCGGACGGCCTTCGTCGAACGTATTACACGGTGAAGCGGAATGTCTGCGGCCCGATCCTGACCTGCGGCGGAGTCCCACGCAGGGCCCTGACCTGGGATTTCCCCGTTGGCATGCGTTGGCTCTCGACGGCCATGTACGGGTCTCCTGCGGACTCGCTGCGTACTGGCCTACAGGCCCTCGATGGAGTCGAGGTGCCTGCGGAGCTCCGCAGTGATGTCTTCGTCTCCGCCCTCGGCCGGCAGTGGCCACGGGTCCTGCTCGCCGTTCGCCACGGCGAGGCTGCTCGCGAACCAGACGAGGTGCGGTGCGGGAGCGAAGGAGTCCCGGAGCCACCGGGCGAAGACAGCGGCCTCACCGGCGGTCACGTCGGTCAGGGTGATGTAGGCATAGTCGGGCTTCGGCATTGACGCCGTCCCATCGATCCACACGTCCGGCGCCAGCTCGATCTCGAAGTCGAGTACGGGGACGCTGTGGATCCCTGAGACCCGATACTCCACGGTGGGCTCGGGGAATGCCTCCCTCAGAGCCCTCTCCAGGGACTCGGCAGTGGCACGCCATGCTCCGCCGTCACCCTGGGGCGGGTAGAAGGCGAAATTGGTGCGGATATTCCGTTCAGTGGGCACGGTCTTCCTCTGTCTCACGGCACGTATCGCGTCGAGCCCGGCGTACCCGACATCGCCATCATGGACTGCCAGTAGGCAGCGTTGTCCTTGCCGTTCGTGACGATCTCCAGTCCCCGTATCTCGCTGTTCGCGGGGTTCTCCATGGCTTGCTTGTACCGAACGAGCTCCTTCTCGTCACCGGCGTACATGGAGTCGATGACGGGATCCCAAGCGATCTTTCCCTGCGAGTCCACCTTGACCGGTTTGGTCGAAGTCTCTTCCAAGCGGTCAAGCGATCGGAAGCTCTTCTTCTTGCAGTCGGGATCGCGAACGTGCTTCGCCTCGACGAGGTACCCGTCAACGGGCCGTATGCCGTCCACCATTAGTCCACGGTTCTTGCCGGCCAGTGGCACCTTCCGCTCCGGGTACCCGGAAGTGCGCAGCTGGTACGCGTTGTCCGGATCGCTCGGGCCTCCGCCGCCGGCGAAGCCGCCAGGCGTGAGCGAGTTCATCCACGTGCGAAATTGCTGCTGCTCCTAGCCGTTGGCTCCGAACATGGGAGTGTCCCAGGGCATGTCCACTTCGAACAGGTCGCTCTTGTGTTCCCGGATCCTCGCCTTGGCGGCTTCCACGTGATCGGCGTACCGATGGCATGCCTTTGCCAGCTGGGAGCAGGCGGCGACCAGGTTCGTCACCAGGGGTTCGTCTTGCTGCGCCCTTGCCGGCGGGCAGGTAAGACCGACAGAGTGCTTGAAGTACGACTGGAAGGCATCTGCCGCCTCCCCGGAGTGCGCTTTGCCGGCAGTCGATGCATAGGTTCTGGGCGTCTTCCAGGAAGCGCTGCAGGAGGGAGCCCGCGTGCTGCCAGGACTTGGCGACGTCGCGGATCTTCTCCGGTGAGCCCCGGAACCGGTCACTACGCCCCGCCGGCGCGTACTGGTCGTACCAAGCAGTTTCGCCCACCACTTCGGGGAGCCCCTGCCCGAGGCCGAGATAGGTCTCCGTGCAGTCGGCACCCGGGTCACCCATGCCCACGGCGAGGTCGACCTGCTTGCCCAGGAACGCCGACACCTGCCGGCTCTCCGCGGCCATGAATTCACGGGCATTGCGCATCAGACCACGACTCGTGGCCCCGAAGATGTAAGAGCTGAACCCATCTTGTCCAGCGCCGTGGACGCCGCGGGCACGTAGACCTTCGCGAACGAGCGGCCCGCATCGTCATCTCCGGCCATCCCATGCTGCCGCGCCAGCTCGTGGCCCAGCGCGATGGCGGTATCCCGAGCCCCACGCATCGACTCGATCAGCCCCATGGATCCGCGGATCATGCCCTCCGCGATGAACTCCAATTCAGGCGCAAGCCCGCTCATGACGCCCTCCCCACTGCAGACGTGAACGATCAAGCTCACGCACGAATACAGCAACGTCTGCGCGAGATTGCGCCTAGAGTCGAATGATCGTCGAGGAGGTCTCCCCGGTTCAAACCGTTCTGCGGACCGTTGCGGACAGCACAACGGCCTGACCCACGTTCTCGCAGGTCAGGCCGCTTTAGGGATGCGATCACACGTTGAAGCGGAATGTCTGTGGCCAGATCCTGACCTGCGGCGGAGCCTCCTCCAGGGCTCTGACCTGCAATTTCCTCGTTGGCGTGCGTTGGCTTCCGACAGCCATTTACGAGTGTCCTGCGGACTGGCTGCGGACTGGCCGGGCGTGCAGAGGCCGAGAAATCCATGGCGCACCGGCCGGACCTGCAACGAGACTGCGCAGGTGAGCGACCGCTACCCCTGTCCCTGCTGCGGGCACCGCGTGCTCGACGCCATGCCCGGCTCCTTCGAGATCTGCCCCGTCTGCTTCTGGGAGGACGACGGGGTCCAGTTCCGCTGGCCGACCATGGACGGCGGCGCGAACAAGGTCTCCCTGATCGAGGCCCAGCGGAACTACCAGGACTTCGGCGCCTGCGACCAGCACGGCCGCCAGTACGTCCGCCCGCCGGCCGCGAACGAGCCGCTCGACTCCGCCTGGCGCCCCATCGACCCGACGCGCGACTCCTTCGAGGACTGGGACGCGGACGAACGCACCCCGTGGCCCGACGACCGCTCGGTGCTCTGCTGGTGGCTCCCCACCTTCTGGCGCCGAGACCACGTGGCGTCATGACCACCCACATCGAGAAACTCGTCCAGCAGCTCGACGGTGAGTCCGGCGAGTCCTACGACGCCCGCGCGGAACTGATCGACATCGGATCCGCGGCCACCCCCGCCATCCTCGACGCCCTCCCCTCCCTCGGGGGCTTCGGACAACTGACCGCCATCGAGGTCTTCGAGGAGGTCGCCGACCCCCGCTGCGGCCCCGCACTCATCGGCCTGCTGGGCAGCGACAACCCGACGGTCCGTGAATGGGCGGCCATAGCCCTGGCGAGCCTGGAGATCGACAGCGCGGTAGATCCGCTACGCCGCGCCTACCTAGCCTGCCTGGAACGGCAGACCCCACCGGACTGGACCGAGCCTGACGGCATCCGCTGGGCCCTGACCGAACTCGGCGCCCGCGCCCCTGTCGTCCCGCCGCTCACCGCGCGCCTACGCACCACCACTGCGGATGACGCCCCCGGCTGGCCCTCGGCCCACTTCGCCGAGATCATCAACGACCTGACCGACCACGCCCAGGTGATCCTCTACTCCCAGTTCTGGCGGGTGGATGCCGGCCGCACGTACAGCGTCTCCGGCGCCCGCCTGGACTGGGAACTCGACTGGACTTCGCCCTGGGAGCACCTGGTCGAAGAATCCCGCACCTGGTCCCTGCTGGAAGCCTCCGAAGCCCCCGTCGGCGACAACGTCTTCGTCGCCCCCGCCTGGATCGACCGTACTGACCTGTACCCGGAGAGGTGACCGATGCCGTCCCAGCACCCCAAGGAGATCGGCTACGGCTACGTGATCGAGCGCTACGCCGCGAGGAAGGAGTCAGGCCACGCACGCTACCTCGTCCTGAAAAGCGGTCGATTCCTGCGGCCCGAGTGGGCTCACGCCGAGCGTTTCGCCCATCACCTCATCGACGACTCGGCCACGATCACCGATGCCGAGCTGGAAGCCCTCCTCGGCTATGAGTGGCGCTCACGCCTCACCGCCGCCTGGCTGATCGGCGTAGGCCGACGCGCCACGTTCCGCGAACGCATCGGCGACCTGCTCCTGGCCAGCGAGTTCTGCTTCTCCGGCAGCGCCTACTGCTTCGCCCTGGCCCGCTTCGGCACTCACGCGGACGCCGAGATCCTCACCGCCTACCTCGACCACTACCTCCCCCGCACCGACCTCCGCTACGACCAACCCGCCGCCCTTGGCGCCCTCCTCCGCCTCGACGCCCGCCTCGGCACCCACCATGCGGACCGCTTCACCCAGCCTGAGGGTCTCTGGGAGCAGTGGGTCAATGCCCTGGCCCACCTCCGCGACCACCCCGCCTACACCCCCGCCGAGCGTCGCCGCTGGACGGACCTCCAATGCGACTTCGCCAACGGCTGGACCCGCACGTAGTCGGGAACAGCGGCCCCTGGCTACGGCGTCGTGCACCCGCCTAACTGCGAGGAAGTCCCGTGAACTGGTCGTATCCGCAGCTACCCGGCTGCCACACGCCTTCGATGCAGCCACTCGGGATGTCAGATTCGAAGTCAATCCTGGAGCGGACGTTGGCCATGCCAAGGTGGCTGGCAACGAAGGCATAGATCAGCTCATGGCCGACACCGACTGCCACCCCTGGATCAGCAACGTCAAGCCAGGCGACAACTAGCGATGGCGTGCCCAACTTCTTCACTCGCTCACAATCAAGCTGTTCCCAGGCGTTAGTCATGTACTGCGCCTCTCCACCCCAGTTCTTCAGCAGCGGGGCGAAGTTGCCAGCCATCTCGTGCAGCGGCTGGGCGTTGGCGACGAGACAGACCTTGCCTGTTCTCAGCCCCACCCGCTTGCCCCACTTGAACACGCTCGAGTTGCGGAGCGCGGCATGCTCCTCCGGGGTGATCGCACCATGCCGCAGAGCCTCGTCCTGGCGGCCTTCAACGAGAGCCTCCGTCAAACGTCGAAGCCCCGAAGCTCGTACGCCTTCCACTTCGTGCGCCAGCAGCCGTGTGGCATGGAACGATCGCAGCCAGCGACCAGCGAGCAACGTCCGAAGCTCCGCATCCCGCGTGGCAAGGTCCACTTCGTAAGGAAGGTCGCCCCCGTCGCGGACGCGAGCAGGCACTGTGCCCGCAAGCGAAGCGACGAACTCCCTCACGTCTTCCGGCCAGCCGCCGGGGTCATCAATGTCAACGATCTCACCAGCACTCATGAGGACATTCCTAGCTCACGGCAGACCCCCGCCCCCAGCCCTCTGGTGAAAGCGTCGACACCGCCTCGCAACCGCCCTGCGGTACAGCCGACTTACCCCAAACTCTGGTCTCGACGCCTCTGGCCAGGCCATCACTTAGAACATATGATCGATTCACCTGGCGACACAACACGGCGTCAGCGGTTCATTTTTCCGCGCTAGATACTGGAGTCGTGTAGGGTTGCCTCATGAGTGAGCAGCAGGATGCGCTGGAAGACCTTGAAGAGGCTGGCGTATTAGCAGCGATGAGCTGGGCAGCGGAGTCTGCGTACGCGCGCACCATGCGCGACTACGACCCGGACGCCGGGCACGATCAAGGTTGGGTGGGATACACCGCCCACGGGTTTCTGCGTGACCGCCAGGATCGAGTCTTCTCGTGCGGCAAGTACGCCGTCAGCTCGCCGGCCGACGCGCTGTCAGGTCTGGATACGGTCGCAGCAGGCCTCCTTCCGGGAGAGTTCGAGCGAATGCCCCGAATTCTTCCGGGTGCGGTTCGGCGAGCCAACCTGAATGGTTCTCCCGGCTGGCGCTTCCGCGACTGGAGGTGGCTCCAGGCGGCTTTCCCCTTCGGCGAGAGCAACGCAATCCCGTGGTCCCAGAAGAGTCCCACCAAGCGGCGCGTCGCGGCCCAACACCTTCCGGGCCCTGCGGATCAGCCGATGCTTCCCGTGGACGAGGATGAAGCCCACCTCTTCCAGGACGTCATGGCGGCGACCCTGCTAGCTCTTGATGAAAGCGCCGACGGCCTTACGACACTGGTTCTCGCGCACGCAGTTCAGAAGGAGCTTGGCGTGAGAGAACTCTTCGTGGGGCGCTCTCGTTTGAACAAGGGGGGCGGCGCCGCGTGGCACTGGAAGCATGATCTACTGAAGCCGCCCTTCGGGGATTACGGCAGGGGTGCGCAGCCGGTCGCACCCAAGCCGTCAGGCGGCTTTGACGCCGTACCTGACGCGGCCGTTCGACTCCGCCGTCACGTACTGGAGGGCGACGGAAAGTAATCATGGAATGAGCGGATGGTCATGGAGCATAGTCGTCCTGCGGAGGTTCGCGTAAGCGACGCCTCGCGACTTTTCGACGGGCGTCGACTAACGCTGGCTCGCCAACTCGCGGGGCTTCGTAAGAATGCGCTGGCAGCTCAAATCGAAAAGAGCCCAACCGCCGTAGCAGCCTACGAAAGCAACTCCAAGCGGCCGGCTCCGGCCACCGTGGCCCAGTTGTGTTTGACCCTCGGCGTCGACCCTTCGTTCTTTCTGCCTGGGGCGCAGCGACCTGAAACCGGATCTTCAGTTCCGCACTTCAGGTCGCTGCGGTCCACATCACAGCTGGTTCGCGACCAAGCATTCGCTTACGGGCTCGTCGCCACCGATGTAGGTTCCGCCCTGGAGAGGCATGTCGAGTTTCCCAATCCTGACATCCCGCGCCTGAGCGTCGACGTCGAAGACGAACAGACCGATCTCCCCGAGCAAGCTGCGAGACTCCTCCGTAAGCACTGGGACATCCCAACCGGACCGATCGGCCACCTAGTCAGGATGGCCGAGAATCGCGGTGTCCTTGTTGTCTACAGTCCCAGTCAGACGGCTGCGGTTGATGCGTATTCCTTTGAAACAGACAGTCGGCCAACGGTTGTGCTGAATCCGACCAAGAACGACTACTTCCGTCAGCGTTTCGATGTCGCGCACGAGCTCGGGCATTTGGTCATGCACGTAGACTCAGAGCCAGGAGATCGCATCACGGAAAACCAGGCCAATCGATTTGCCGCAGAATTTCTGATGCCTGCCGACGAGATGCGAGACCTGCTCCCCCTGAAAGCGGACTGGAGAACCCTCGGCACCCTGAAGGCCGACTGGAATGTGAGCCTCCAGGCCCTGCTTTACAGGTCTCGGCAACTTGGTGCAATGAGTGACGTGACCTACAGGAATGCAGTCCTGTACCTCTCCTCAAAAGGATGGCGCCGACGCGAGCCGGGCGTAATGCCGGTGACTGAACAACCGTCTCTTTTCCCGAGAGCCGTGGAAATTCTGGGTCAGGTTGGGATAGGAGAAGATGTTCTGGCTAGCGAAGCCAGAGTTCCCTTGGATCTATTCCGGGTGGTCACATCACGGTTCCCCACCTGGGACAGCCCCCAATCCGCGGAACCTGACCCCGGAGACACCCTCCCTTCCGGGGTTATCTCACTCTTCCGCCCAGGGAACAAATAAGGACGCACCGCTTACGCCCCAGTCAATTCACCACCCGTTCAGCGAGACATCCGACCCAGCATTCAAATATTGGCGGAGAGCGCTCGATGTGGTGTCCACGAAGGCGTCGGGGATGGCGTTGGCGTCGACCCAGCGGACCTGGGAGTGCTTGCGGGGTTCGCGGTTCTCGGGTTCGCCGGTCCAGTCGTGGGCGGCGAAGACCACCGTGAGAAAGCCGTTGGGGGCTTCGACGCCCCAGGCGCCATGGATGATGTGGGCGACCTTGAGGGACTCGGGCTTCACGGTGAGGCCCGTCTCCTCGTAGAGCTCGCGGACTGCGGTCTCCGTGATGGGCTCGCCCGGTTCGCTCTTGCCGACGGGGAGGTCCCACAGGCCCTGGGCGAACTTGGCGTTCTCGCTGCGCTGGAGGAGGACGACGCGGTTGGCGGCCTTGTCGTGGACGATGACGGCCGCGACGAGCAGCGTCATCGATTCGAGCGCCGGCTTAAGGGCTTGGGAGCGGTCGTCGGTCTGCTGGGCCACGGTGTTCCCTTCGTCAGGCGGGTTGTTGGGCATGTTAGGCGAGGGCTTCGCGTGCGCGGCGGGCGAGATCGGCGGCGCCGGGAACGCGGCGGCGCTGGTAGACCGCGAGCGTGGAGCGGATCGAAGTGATCGCCTTCCGGGTGCGGTCGGAGGTCATGCCTTCCATGAGGACCAGGGCCTGGGTCCAGGCGGCGACAGCCTCGTCGGCGCGGGCCTGGGCGGCGAGGCTGTCGCCGAGGTCCGCATAGGTGAGGGCGTGCACGCGCTTGTACTTCTCGGGGTCCCAGCGGGTGAGGGCGTCGCGGTGCTGCTGTTCGGTGCCGATGTGGTCCGCAAGGTCGGTCAGGGTGCGGGCGGTGTGGCTGGCCACGGTGCCGGCGGCGGGGCCGCTGACGCGGGAGTAGCTGGGCTGGGGGCCGTCGTCCCGTAGGAGGGCGTCTTCGGCGGCCAGGAGGGCACGTGCGGCCGACGGGTTCTCGTCGGTGGCTGCGTAGGCGCGGGCGTGGGTGATGTGGAGGAGTGCCTCGGTCTGGCCGTCGACGTGGCCGAGGCCGCGTCGCAGGGCGCCTTCAACGAGGTCGACGCAGTGGTGAGGCTGCTTGAGACTCAGGGCCTGGTGAGCGAGGGCGCGCATCATCCAGGCGGCGTGGCCGTGGGGGTCGGCTTCGCAGGCGAGCTGGTAGCCGACCTGGTAGTAGCGCTGGGCCGCGCCTTCGTGCCCCAGGTCGTGGTGTTTCCACCCGGCGAGGTAGGCGAGTTCGGCGACGGCTCCGAAGGCGGCCTGGCGTAACGGCTCCGAGGGGAAGCGTCCGCGGAGCAGCGGGGCGGCGGTGTCTGCGAGGTAGGCGGTGACGGTGGTCAGGCCGTGGCCACCGCCGAGGCGTTCGTCGGCGGCGCTGAAGGCCGCGGTGATCTGGCGTACGACGTCGATGTCCTCGGCTCCGACGAGGGAGCGGCCGGTGCGGGCGCGGAGCATCCGGGAGGTGGCTTCGTGGTCGTGGAGCAGCGGCATGGCGACGCCGGCTGTGGTGAAGGCGGCGATGGCGAGGAAGCGGCGGCGTTCGACGTCGGCACGGCCGAGGTCGGTGACTGCCTCGACCGGGTCGCCGTTCGAGGTGGCTTCGGCGTCGCCGGAGTGGAGGCCGAGCTGGGTCGGGGTGACGATGCGGCCGAGGCGGCGGGAGAGGGCTTCGGCGAGGTACTGGCCAGCCTGGCCCGAGGGCGCGCGGGTGCCGTTGGCCCAGTGGGAGATGGCGGACTTGTTGGTCTGGAGCAGTTCGCCGTTCTCGGCGGCGATGCGGCGGACGTCCTTGGCGAGGGCTTCGTAGGTGCATCCGGCTGCGTGGATCGTCTCGCGCAGGCGCGAGTTGGCGTGGGTCGGCGCTGGCACGTTCCTCCGTCCCGGAGCTGTAAACCGCGTATACCGCTTGGGCTCGGTCACACCGTACCCACTCTGCGTAGCGGGCGGTTCACTTATCGACAGCCGCCCACTCTCGGGCCGGGCGGCCCCCAAGTTCCGTACGCCCCTACCGGGCTCGGGCATTCCTATGCCCTGACCCGGACGATCAGAGACGGAGACACGGTGACCACCATCGACACCGCGACCATCACGGTCGAGCTGCCCGACGCCTTCGATCCGCGCTGGAGCCGCCTGCCCGGCATCCAGGTCGAGGGCCGGCGCATCACCATCGACCCGGCCGAGTACTTCTTCCGCTTCGAGTCCAACACCTGGCTCGTCGCCGACTGGGAGCTGGTCAAGACCCAGCTCCTGGACGTGGACGAGACGACCGAGAGCGCGGTCGAGCAGCTGGCGCTCGACTTCATCAAGAACCACGGCGAGTCCACCTCCGACGCCGCCCGCGTCCTGGCCACCGCGTACGAGGTGTACGCGTACCTCTTCCGCGACGAGCACCTCGCCGGCCTCGGACTCCCGCAGATCACCGCCGACCACCTGCGGATGCTCCGCGAGGCCGCCACGCTCATGGCGCTCAACAAGGTCGAGCTGGACGGGCACATCTCCAACGTCGGCCCGTGCTGGTTCTTCCCCGCCGCCACCTCCGTCGTCTTCGACCTGGACGACGAGACGGGCGGGATGCTCGACGAGGTCTACCACGGCGGCTGGTTCAACGAGCACCGCCGGATCGAGTCCATCAAGGCCCACGCCGCTCTCGGCGGCCGGCTCGTGCACGGCTGCCAGTCCGTGCCGGACCAGTCCGGCGGCGTCGTCGCACCCTACGGTGCCTCGATGGCCAACTTCCGTGACGACCTCGCCGCGTTCAAGGCGGGCTGGATCAAGCAGGTCTACGCCCACCGCGTGACCGCGGCCGAGTAGCCCCCCACCCCCAGTACGGCTTCGGGGCGGGCAGGCACGTTCCCCCGCCCCGAAGCCCACCAGCCCCTGGAGACACCCCATGGACCAGAGCCTGACCGCCGCCCTGCTGGACGACCTGTGCGCCCTCATCCGCAAGCCCCTCCCCGAACGCACGGAGATCCGCGTCTGGGGCATGTCCGGAGTCGAACGCATCACCTTCCCCGACGGCACCACAGCCGTCTTCAAGTACGCCAAGGAGCCCTTCGACCGCGAGGCCCAGGCCCTGCGGATCGCCCACCAACGCGGGCTGCCGGTCCCTGAGCTTCACGCCACCGCCATGCAGGACAAGTGGCTCGGCATGCTCATGGACGACCTCGGCACCCCGGTACGGGACGCCGACGACCTCGACGGCGTCACCGCCGCCGTGATGCTCCACGCCGCCCGCCCGGCCAGCGGTCTGCCCTTCCTCGACGGTGCGGGACTCGCGGCCTTGCCCGGGCGGGCCCTCGATCACCTCCAGCGGCTTCGGAAGGCCGAGCGGTGGTCGGACTGCGACGACATCGAGACCGCTCTGGGGAAGATCTCGGCGGCGGCCGATGCTCGCGTCCAGGGGGCGACGCTCGAACCGTTCGGCTGGGTGCACTCCGAGTTCCACCCCACGAGCGTCCACATCGGGGAGGAGGGCTGGCACCTCCTCGACTTCGCCCGCGCCTTCACCGGCCCCGGCCTGATCGATCTCGCCTCGTACCACGGCACCACCGAGGCGCCCAGCCCTGTCCGGCTGCGTGTGTTCCTGGAGCAGTACGTCGTCGCCGGTGGGCACGAGGACACCCTCGCCGCCCGAGGCGGCCTGACCGCCGAGGCGTGGGCCCTGGGCTGGCACCGCATGTGGGCCGTCGAATGGTTCATGGAGCAGGCGATCCGCTGGATCAACGACCCGACCAGGGACTTCGCCTACATCCCCGTCGTCCGCCGCCACCTGAACGACGTGGTCCAACTCCTGGAGGTCTAGGTGCTCGCCCAGGTCTCCCCCTGGTACGCCCACGCCGCCCAGCGTCTCACCAACGCCCCAACCCACGCCCTCACTCCTCCGACACGGATGGAGTGGAGCACCCACCCCGGCCTGGGCCCTGGCGCGGAGATCCTCAGCCGGGACCTGCGCGGCAAGCGCCTCCTGGAGCTCGGGTGCGGTCCCGGCCACAATGTGGCTCACCTTGCCCGGCACCACCAGGCCCGCGTCACCGGAATCGACCTGGTGGGCCTCCAGGTGCGGCGAGCGCGCTCGCACTACGGCCACATCGAGGGCGCCACCTTTACCGCCGGCCATGCACTGCACTACCTCCAGGCCACCGGCCAGGCCTTCGACGCGATCTACTCGGTATTCGGCGCCGTCGGCCTGGTCGCTCCGGAGCTTCTGCTCGCCGCAATCTCCCGCCACCTCGTGCCCGGCGGCGTACTGGCCTTCTCCGTACCCCACCCGGCACGGGCCGGAAGACATCCTTCGACGGACGACCGTCCCCGCGAGGACTACGTCACCATGCCCGACCGCACCCGGCTGCCCATCGCCCGCTGGGAGTACGACGCCCACCGCTGGGCCGCCCATCTCTCCCGGACCGGCCTGCGGATCACCTCGGCCATCGAGCTGCGGCACCCGCGTCTCGACCCGTGGCCCACCACTCTCCTGATCACCGCCCGGAAACGCTGACCGACGGAGACAACGATGCCCCTGCCCTACCTCCTGCTCGACATCGACGGCGTCCTCATACCGTTCCCGGCGTCCGACGGCAGTACCCCACCCACCCACGTTCGCCACACCGTCCTGCCCGCGGGCCGCGACCCCGACAACCCGGTACCGATCTGGCTCAACCCCGCCCACGGCCCGTTGCTCGCCGGCTTCCTTGCCCGCACTCTCGTCGCCCCCGTGTGGTGCACGAGCTGGCGCAAGGACGCCACCACCATCGTCGGGCCGCTCCTCGGACTGCCGGAGTTCCCGTACCTCGATCTCCCCCGCCCCGAGATCACCACCAGCCACCCCAACGGCTACCTCTGGAAGCGCGACCACGTCGAACCGTGGCTCGGCGGGTCGGCGGTCGCCTGGGTCGACGACGACTTCACCGACCTCGACCACGCCTGGGCGGCAGAGCGGACCGCCATGGGAATGCCGACTCTCCTCGTTCAGCCCGACTCACACCACGGGCTGCAGCCAGGGCACCTGAACGAGCTCACGACGTGGGTCTCGCAGTTACCCGCAGCCCGCGCCGCCTGACGACTGATGTCCTCGCTGCCACGAGCAGCGAGGACATCAACGCAAGCAGTTTTGTGGCTGGCAAGCAGTCGGCCGTTGCACCGACCGGACGCCCCTGCCACGACGCGTGGCGGGGCATCGGGCCATGGCGTCAGCGGTGTCGACTGCGCTCTTCGGGTCTCGTGGCCACTGGTGTGACCGGAGGATGCGGCGTGGCAGACCTGGCCGATGTGCCGCTTATGGGGCTTTGCTTGCGAGCGGCTTGGGCCCGCCGGTTCGGCTGAGCAGTGATGCGCCAGTTGAGGACCTCGGCGGGGTGCTCGGCGCTGTCGAGCTCTCGTTGGGCGCCCACCTCGGTCAGGAGACGTCGGGCGTTGTGGCCGGCGGTCTCGGCATGGGCGAGGGTTGTGGTCAGGGCGGTCCAAGCGGGGTCGGCGAGGATCCGGTCGGCGTGGTCGGGGAGAGTCGCGCGAACGTCCTGCTCGAAGCGACGGGCAGTTGCGGCTCGTGGTGCGCGGCGGGTCAGGTCAGCCAAGACGGGTGTGGCGGCCTGCTGGTAGCCCGCCTGGAGGTGGCGGAGGGCTTCTTCGGCCGCAGCGGCCTGTTGTTCGTGGCCGCGCTGCTCGTGCCACTTGGCGGCGGCGCGGGCCAGGTGCACGGTGGCGAAGAGCAGGGCGATGGCGAGCCCGCCCGGCTCGCTGGAGGCGTAGGCGAGTTCCTTGGCGGCCTTGCGCAGGGCGGTGGCGGCCTGGTGGTCGGCGCGGGTGGCGGAGCGGCGGGCGCGGTTGAACGCCACTGCCGCCGCTCGTAGTTCCGCCCGGTGTGGGCCGGTCGTGGCGCTTGCGATGTTGTACAGGGCGTCGCCGAAGACGGCCAGGTGGCCCTGGGCGGCGGCATCGTCACCGGAGTCGAGGACGGTGCGTGCCGCCTGTATGGCGGTGGTGGTGTGACGCCATGGGTCGGCGGGGTCCGCCGCATACCGCGGGCGGTCGGCTACCTCCTGGTCGGGGAGGCGTTCGCGTAGGCGGTTGATGGAGAGGTCGGGGGCGAGTTTCGAGCCGCCGTACCAGACGGGATCGCCGGCCGCGTTGGTGTCGCCGGGGGCTGCGAGGCTATAGCCGACCACGTCACCGGTCTCGGGGCCGAGGCGTGTTTTGACCTTGATGCCGAGGGACTCCAGCACGGTGAAGTAGTCGGCTTCGGTGCGTACGGCGGCGGCGACCGCGTACGCCTGCTCGCGCAGCCACTGCCGTGCCGTGACCGTCTGGCCCTGCCGCTCGGCCTTGGCGCGTTCGGCGCTGGTGGGAGTGCGGGGCGCGGTGAGATCGCCGGACTTCAGGCGGCGCAGACCGAACTCGGCTTCGATCTTGCGGCACTCGGCTTGGGCCCGCTGTCCGTCGCGGTGGGTGCGGGGACGGCGTCCGTCGGCGCGGACGGTGGTGGCCATGATGTGGATGTGGTCGTCGGCGTGGCGCACCGCGATCCACCGGCATGCCTTCTCGTCGCCGTCGGGGGCGATGCCGGTGGCGTGAACGATGCGGCGGGCGACCTCGGCCCACTCGGCGTCGGTGAGGTAGCGGTCGCCGGGCGCGGTACGGACCGGGCAGTGCCAGACGTGCCGAGGCGGCTTCTTGCCGCCCAGCTCGCGGGTGCGCAGGTCGACGTGGTGGTCGAGGCGCTTGGCGAGCTGGGTGTAGGTGGCCTCTGGGTCGCGGCCAGGGTCGGGGGCGCCGGTCATGTCCCAGGCGGCGACGATGTGCGGGTCGGTGTGTTCGTCGCGGCGGCCGGCGCCGAAGAGGTAGACGATCAGTCCGCGGGTGTTGGAGCCGGTGGAGACGTCAGGAACCATGCGCAGTGCCTTCCGCCAGGAGCTGGTCGATCAGTCGGTAGCTGCTCTCGACCGCTTGCTCGACGCGGTCCAGCACCGCCTCGGCACGCTCAGGCACTGTTCCTCGGTGGATGGCTGCGGTGATCTGGTTGAGGTTGCCTCCGATGCGGTTCAGCGCGACCGTGTGTGCCTCGACGGCCTCGATCAGCGGGCGGAGAGGATCGTCCTCCGGGCTGCCGACCAGTCCTGCCTTGCCCAGGGCGACGGCCAGGGCGGCGTCCCCGACGAATCCGGCGAACTTCTGACCGCGCTGGTGGGCGGCGACGCTGATCACGCGGACCGCAGTCCTCGTGAAGCGGATGGTCTTCTCCTGGTCGCGCTTCTCCACCGTGCGCTTGCGGTTCATCAGCGCGGGCAGGACGGGGGCATCGAGGTCCCGCCAGGACGGCTGCTCGACGGGCGGTTGGACATCGGTCGGCGGCTGAGTGCTCGGGTCGACGGAGTCGGGTGCGGGCGGACAGCTGGTCTCGGCTATGCCCTCCTCCGGCTCGGGCGCCCCCTGGCGCTCGGCCTTCTCCTCCGCCACCCCTGGGGCGGGGGCAAGCGCGGACGAAGCCTCGTTAGAGGCTCGTTCGCTCCAGCTTGCTGCTGATCGGCGGGGCAGGCGGAAGAACGCCTTACGGCGGCGGGTGGGGGCGTTGTCGGTGGTCGATTCGGGCATGGTGATGCTCCGGTAGTCGTGTGGGGTGGGGCTTCGTCACGTCCGTTGCATCCGTCCCGTAGCTGGTCAGGACAGGTACGGAGACGGTCGCAGGTACGGACTGATCCGTATCGGCAAGAAACTCCGTCCCCGCGCTGACCTGCGCGGGGACGGATGCGACGGATTGATACGGAGCTGGTGTCAGCGAGTGAGCCTGGGGCCGGCAGGCCCGCCAGGCGGACCGACGGGCAGCGTTCCGGACGGAGGGGCCGGTGGCTTGCCCGGGGCTCGACGTGCGGGCACGGCCTCCTCGGCGGTGGGCACCGGTGGGGCGGGGTCGGGGCAGTACCGGGCCCAGGCGTCGACGAACTGGTTACGGGCGTACGCCTTCGCCTGCCTGCCGTTCTCGAAACGGTGGTTGGCCGGACTGACGCCGAAGTCGCGCAGCAGGTTGGCCAAGTGGTAGGCGTTCAGGCCCTTCGTCCCGTACTCGGCCCAGGGCGCCTCCGCGTCCTGGACGAGGGCGGCGAGCAGGTCGTGGCTGCGCAGCGCCTCCTTGTCGCCCTGTTGCTCGAAGACGCGGCGGATGTCCCGGAGCAGCCGGGTCTTCAGTGTCGTCTGCTCGTCCTGGACCACCTCGCTCCGGGTCATCGCCAGGCAGGCGGCACGGGCCTGGGCGGGCCAGTGGCCGCCGGCCAGGTCGGCGACGATGACCAGGGGCTCCCAGGTGTCCGCGGCCCGGTCTTCGACCGGCATCGGTGGCACCAGCCGGTGCGCTGTCCCGCGCAGCGGGGTCAGCCACGCGGCCAGCCGGTCCCGCAGCGCGTTCAGTTCCGGAACGGAGTGCCGGGAGCGGAAGGGAGCAACCTTCTCGCCGGGCTTGCGCTTCTGCATGCGGAGCACGACGGCGCGGTCCATGATCGTGTCCGGAAGGTCGCCGATGCCTGCCAGCGCAGCCATGGCGAAAGTCGGGAACGCGGTCGGCTTGTGCTCCGGGCCGGAGATCCGCCACGCGGGCCGGTTGCGCTGGTGTCCGGCGTTCAGGAGGCCACGGAGGTCCTCCTTGTCCCCGGCCTTGGGGCCGAAGATGGTGTCGGCCTCGTCCACCAGTAGCGTCGGCGGGTCCTCGCCGATGATCCGGAAGATCACCGCCGGCGAGGTGTTCACCGTCATCATCGGTCGGGACACGGTCTCGTGGAGCACGTCCAGGACACGCGACTTGCCGCAGCCCTTGGTCGGCCCCACCACCGCCAGGCGCGGAGCGTGCTGGAGGGCGGGCTGAATGTGGGAGGCCGCCACCCACAGGGTGACCGCAGTCAGTGCCTCCTCGCTCGGCAGTACGACGTACCGGCCGATCGCGGCGCGCAGCTCGTCCAGTACGACGGTCCCGTCCTGGTCCCGGTCCGCCTTGAGGCCAGCGCGCTCCCGGTCCCCAGTCCCCGGTCCGGGTTCCGGGACCATCCCAGCAGCACCGTGGTCAACCCCGACCGACGGTCTGGGTTCGACAAGCGACTGACCGGAACTCTCCGCCCGGTCCCCGGCATCTGGTCCGGCCCCATCCGGACCGGACGGGTGGTCCGGGTTGTTGGTCCGGTCCGGCAGGCCGCTGAGCTGTGCGTTCTCCGCCGGTCCGGGTTCCTGGTCCGGGTTGTCCGGAACTCCGGTCCGGGTTTCGGTCGCGGGTCGGTCCGGTTCCGGACCGACCGGACCAGCGGCACGGTCCGGTCGATCGCCGGTCCCCGAAGAGGTGGACCGGACGTTTGCTCGATCCGGACCGCGCCACGGGATGCCCTGGCCGGGGACCGCGACCGGCGGCCAACCGCCTGCAGCGGAAGCGGTCGACAGGATGGGGGAGGAGGTGTCCTCCATAGGCGTTCCCTTCTGGCGAGGGGCGGAGCGGGACCTGGTCGGCCTTCTCGTCGGTTGGTCGTTCAGAGGTGGGTGGAGGGCCCCGGCAGCTTCGGGTCTGTGGCTACGCGGCCAGACCCCACTCGTCCTGGCCATCGATCAGCGCTCGCTCGTACCGCAGCAGCTCGGCCTCGGGGTACAGCACCCGCTTCCCGACCTTGATGCCGCGCGGCCCCTTCCTGATGTGGCGCCAGTAGCGGACGGTGCTCTCGGCTGTGCGGTAGCGCTCGGCGACCTCGGCGGTGGTCAGGTATCGCATGTATTCCCATTCGACTAGGTGACGTTTCGTATCTGAATAATGTTGTACCTGACGACCCCCGGTTACCCAAATCGGGAAGTCCATGTTTCAATCTGCATAGCGAGGATGGTTGCGATGGAGGTGCGATGGCAGGCGACAGGCCCGAGTCCGGCGAGGTGCCGCTGCTCTACAGCGAGGGAAACGTGGCCGCACGCGTCGCTCTGGAGCGCGAGGTCAGGGGATGGAGCACGACGGAACTGGCGGAACGGGTCACGCGGGCCGGGGTGAAGATGAACCAGACCGCTGTCTGGCGCATCGAAAACGGCACCCCCCGCCGGCGCATTAACCTCGACGAGGCCCTCGCCTTCTCCCGCGTCTTCGAGCTCCCCCTCGAAGAGCTGATGTCACCGCCCTTGGAGGGGCTCGACATCGACAGTCGGCGCCTCGTCCAAGAGGCCGTCGAAGCCTTCTACGAGGCCCGAGACGCGCGCGATCGCCTTCACCACGCCGTGGTCGCCATCGCCGACCACATCAAGACCCACCCCGACAGCTCGCGGGCCATCCACGAGCAGTGCCTCCGCCTCATGGGCGACGAGCGGGACGCTCGCACGCTCAGCAGCGACATCGAGGACGGTGGCCACTACTGACAACCGACACGAAGGAGAAGCCGCTTGGCCAACATCCAGAAGCGCCCCAACGGCAAATGGCGAGCCCGCTACCGCGACCTCGACGGCAAGGAGCACGCGCGCCACTTCGACCGGAAGGTCGACGCCCAGCGGTGGATCGACGAGGTCACGGCCAGCATGGTCACCGGGCAGTACGTCGACCCTCGGTCGGCGAAGAAGCCCTTCAAGGAGTACGCAGAGGAATGGCGGGCCATACAGCCGCACCGGCCTTCCACGGCCAAGGCGGTGGCCCAGCACCTGCGCTGCTACGTCTACCCGGCCTGGGAGAAGCGGGCACTCGGCGCCATCAAACCCGGCGACGTACAGAGCTGGGTCACCAGCCTGACCACCACGCACGGGCTGGCCGCCAGCACCTCACGGACGGTCTTCAACACGGTCAACGCCGTCTTCCGGGCGGCCGTCCGTGACCGGATGATCCCTCACAACCCGTGCGCCGAGGCGAAGCTGCCGTCGGTGCCCCGGAAGAAGGTCGTACCGCTGGCCGTCGAGCAGGTGCGGACGCTGTCCGACGAGATACCCGCCCGCTACAAGGGCCTCGTGCTGCTCGGCGCGGCCACCGGGCTCCGCCCCGGCGAGCTGTTCGGCCTCCAGCTCCGGCACGTCGACCTGCTGCAGGCGACCGTCTCGGTCGAGCAGCAGATCCAGCAGACCGCCAAGCACGGCGTGTACGTCTGCCCGCCCAAGACCGCTCGCTCGCACCGCACGGTTCCGCTCCCCCGCATGGCGGTGGATGCGATGAAGGCCCACCTGCGGGACTTCCCCGCCGATGGGCCCGAGGGCTGGATCTTCACGGCGCCTCAAGGCGGACCCGTGGTCTACACGCACTTCATGGACGGGTCCTGGCGGCCCTCCTGCGCGAAGGCCGGCGTAGCGAAGGGCACGGGACCTCACGCCCTCCGGCACCACTACGCCAGCCTGCTGATCAAGCACGGCGAGTCCGTGAAGACGGTCTCCGAGCGCCTCGGCCACACCAACGCGGCCATGACGCTGAACATCTACACCCACCTGTGGCCCGACTCCGAGGAGCGGACCCGGGCCGCCGTCGACAAGGCGTACGCGGACCAGTCCGTCGATGCCCGGCCACAGGTCGACGAAGCGGCGTAGCCGCTCCCCGCGCGCTGACCGAAGTCAGCACGCTGCGGACTCTGTGCGGACCGCAAAGGCCGCCCAACCGGCTCCGTCGCAGGTCAGACGGCCTTTCGCCGAACGTATTAGACGTTGAAGCGGAACTCGACCACGTCGCCGTCCTGCATGACGTAGTCCTTGCCCTCCATGCGGGCCTTGCCCTTGGCGCGCGCCTCGGCGACCGAGCCGCATTCGACCAGGTCCGCGAAGGAGATGATCTCGGCCTTGATGAAACCGCGCTGGAAGTCGGTGTGGATCACGCCGGCCGCCTCGGGGGCGGTGGCGCCCTTCTTGATGGTCCAGGCGCGGGTTTCCTTCGGGCCGGCCGTCAGGTAGGTCTGCAGACCCAGCGTGGCGAAGCCGACGCGGCCGAGGGTGGCCATGCCGGGCTCCTCCTGGCCGACCGACTGGAGGAGCTCGAGCGACTCCTCGTCGTCGAGCTCGATGAGCTCCGCCTCCAGCTTGGCATTGAGGAAGATCGCCTCGGCGGGGGCGACGAGCGCGCTCTGCTCGGCCTTGAAGGCCTCGTCCGTCAGCTCGTCCTCGTCCACGTTGAAGACGTAGAGGAAGGGCTTCGTGGTCAGCAGGTGGAGCTCGTGCAGGAGGTCGCCCTGCTCGGTGCCCTTGGTGATGCCCTTGGAGAAGAGGGTGTCGCCCGCTTCCAGGATCTTCTTGGCCTCGACGACGGCCGCGAGGACGGCGACCTTCTCCTTCTGGAGGCGGGACTCCTTCGTCAGGCGCGGTTCGGCCTTCTCGATCGACTGGAGGTCGGCGAGGATCAGCTCGGTGTTGATCGTCTCGATGTCGTCCTTCGGCGAGACCTTGCCGTCGACGTGGACGACGTTCTCGTCCTTGAAGGCGCGGATGACCTGGCAGATGGCGTCCGACTCGCGGATGTTCGCCAGGAACTTGTTGCCGAGGCCCTCGCCCTCGGAGGCACCGCGGACGATGCCCGCGATGTCGACGAAGTCGACCGTCGCGGGGAGGATCTTCTGCGAACCGAAGATGCCGGCCAGGACGCCCAGGCGCGCGTCCGGGACGCCGACGACGCCGACGTTCGGCTCGATCGTGGCGAACGGGTAGTTGGCCGCCAGCACGTCGTTCTTGGTCAGGGCGTTGAAAAGGGTCGACTTGCCGACATTCGGCAGGCCGACGATTCCGATCGTGAGCGACACGTTGGCGACTTCCCGTAGCTGGAGGGGGCGGCGGCCCAGGAGTGGGCCACCGGACAGTTTACTTTCCGATGAGTGGCGGTCGATGTACGCGTGTCCGGGGCCCGATCCGACCCGCTCCCGGCCTACTTTGGTGGCGTGGAGCAATACAGGACGCGATCGGCCCCTCACCGGCAGCGACCGCCGGCCCAGCGCCAGGCGCCCCGGCCCGCCGCGGTGCCCGCCCAGGTCGGCGGGGGCCCACGGCGGTCCGCGCTCGCGCGGCGGATGCCCCGGCCCCGACTGACCGGGCTCGGCGGCGGGCTGTTCGCGTGCGCCGCCATGGTGCTGGTGGGCGGGATCTGCTGGCTGCTCTTCGGCTCCTCGCTCTTCGTCTACGGGCTGCTCTTCCTGCCCGTCGCCGCCGCCACCGCGCTCTGGGTGCGGCCCGCCGACCTGATCACCGCGCCGATCGGCGTGCCCATCGCCTTCGCCGCCGGAGTGTGGCCCATCTCGGGCGGCTCCGGCGGCCTCGGCGGACAGCTGATGGGGTTGGTGTCCGCGCTGTCCCTGCACGCGGGCTGGCTGTACGCCGGGACGCTGGTCGCCGCCCTGATCGCCGTCGTACGCAAGGCCGTACTGATCGGCAGGCGGCGGCTGCCCCGGCGTATCGCCCGGTGAGTGCTCCTGCCGCTACTTCTCGGCCGCCTTCGCCGGCTTCGTGGCCCCGGCCGCCATCGCCGCGCCCACGATGCCCGCGTTGTTCTGCAGCTTAGCCGGGACGATCTCGGCCCGCACGCCCTCGATCAGCGGCAGGAACTTCTCCGGCTTGCGGCTGACGCCCCCGCCGATGATGAAGAGGTCCGGCGAGAACAGCATCTCCACGTGCTGGAGGTACTTCTGCACGCGGTGCGCCCAGCGCTCCCACGTGAGGTCGTGGTCCTCCTTGGCCTTCACCGACGCCCGCGTCTCCGCGTCGTGGCCCTTCAGCTCCAGGTGACCGAGCTCCGAGTTCGGGACCAGCCGCCCGTCCGTGAACAGGGCGCTCCCGATGCCCGTGCCCAGGGTGAGCAGGAGGACGGTGCCGCTCCGGCCGCGCCCGGCCCCGTACGTCATCTCGGCGACGCCCGCCGCGTCCGCGTCGTTCAGGACGGTGACCGGCAGGCCGCCCAGCTCGCGCGAGATCAGCGCCGCCGCGTCGACGCCGATCCAGGACTTGTCCATGTTGGCCGCCGAACGGATGACGCCGCTCGTGACCACGCCCGGGAAGGTGACCCCGAGCGGCCCGTCCCAGTCGAAGTTGCGCACCACCTCACCGACGCATCCGGCCACCCCCTCGGGGGTGGCCGGATGTGGGGTCAGCACTTTGTGGCGCTCCTGAGCCAGGTCGCCGCGCTCCAGGTCCACGGGAGCGCCCTTGATCCCGGTTCCGCCGATGTCCACGCCGAAGATCTGCATGGACATACCGTACGAAACGAGTTACTTGTCGGCGACCAGTTCGGCGGCCTCGGCACGCAGGTCGCGGCGGAGTTCCTTCGGCAGCGAGAAGACGATCGACTCCTCGGCGGTCTTGACGATCTCCACGTCCGCGTAACCGCGCACCGTCAGCCACTCCAGGACCTCCTCGACCAGGACCTCCGGCACCGAGGCGCCCGAGGTGAGGCCGACGGTGGTGACGCCCTCCAGCCAGGCCTCGTCGATCTCGCTCGCGTAGTCGACCAGGTACGCGGCCTTGGCGCCGGCGTCCTTGGCGACCTCGACGAGCCGGATCGAGTTCGAGGAGTTCTTCGAGCCGACCACGATGACCAGGTCGGAGTCGGCGCCCATCACCTTGACCGCGGCCTGCCGGTTCGAGGTGGCGTAGCAGATGTCGTCGCTCGGCGGCGAGACGAGCAGCGGGAACTTGGTCTTCAGCGCGTCGACCGTCTCCATGGTCTCGTCGACCGAGAGGGTGGTCTGGGAGAGCCAGACGACCTTGGACTCGTCGCGGACGGTGACCTTCTCCACGTCGTGCGGGCCGTCGACGATCGTGATGTGGTCGGGGGCCTCGCCGGAGGTGCCGATGACCTCCTCGTGGCCCTCGTGGCCGATGAGGAGGATGTCGAAGTCCTCGTTCGCGTACCGGATGGCTTCCTTGTGCACCTTGGTGACCAGCGGGCAGGTCGCGTCGATCGTCGCGAGCTTGCCGCGCGCGGCCTCCTCGTGCACCACCGGCGCCACGCCGTGCGCGGAGAACATCACGATGGAGCCCTCGGGGACCTCCTCCGTCCGCTCGACGAAGATGGCGCCCTTCTTCTCCAGGGTCTGCACGACGTACTTGTTGTGCACGATCTCGTGGCGGACGTAGACCGGCGCACCGTACTGCTCAAGGGCTTTCTCGACGGCGATCACGGCTCGGTCCACGCCCGCGCAGTAGCCGCGGGGCGCGGCGAGCAGGACACGGCGGGAAGCGGGAGCGGGGGCGGGAGCAGTCATGTGCTCCATCGTACGGGGGTCTCCAGGAGGCCGGGCGTCGGCCGTACGGCACACACTTGCCCGAAAGCCCGCACCACCACCCGTACCACCCGCACCACCACCCGTACGACCCGCACCACCTGACACACACCACCCGTCCCACCTGTCCCGCCCCCTATGCCCCGGAGGACGGATGGCTTCCGTTACGGATTCCAGCGCGGCGGCGCCCTCGGCGCTGCGGCGGAGCCTCGGCTTCCGGGATCTGGTCGTCTACGGCCTGCTGTTCATCGCCCCGATGGCCCCCGTCGGGGTCTTCGGGGCGCTCGACGCCACGTCGCACGGTGCCGTCGCGCTCGTCTACCTCTGCGCGACCGTGGCCATGGCCTTCACGGCCTTCTCCTACGCGCAGATGGTGCGGGTCGCCCCCCAGGCCGGCTCGGTCTTCACGTACGCCCGAAAGGGTCTCGGCGAGGGACCGGGACTGATCGCCGGTTGGATGGCGATGCTCGACTACCTGCTGATCCCGGCGGTCGCGTACCTCTTCTCCGGCATCGCGATGAACGCGCTGGTCCCGGAGGTCTCGCGGTGGGTGTGGGCGGCCCTGGCCGTCGTGGTCACCACCGCGTTGAACCTGTGGGGCGTACGGGCGGCCGCGCGCGTGGGCTTCGCCGTGCTGGCCATGGAGATCCTGGTCCTGCTCGTCTTCGTGGTGGCCGCGGTGACCGTGCTGGTCCAGGGCGGGGCGCGGCGCGGCTGGCTGTCCCCGCTGACCGGGGACGGCTCGCTCGGCTTCAGCACCGCGGCGGTGCTGGGCGCGGTGTCGATCGCGGTCCTGTCCTACCTCGGCTTCGACGCCATCGCCTCCTTCGCCGAGGAGGTGACGGGGAGCTCGGAGCGGGTGGCGCGGGCGGTGCTGTTCTGCCTGGCGCTGGCCGGGCTGCTGTTCATCGCCCAGAGCTATCTGGCGGCGCTGCTCATGCCCGTGTCCGCGGCGGAGCTGGCGGCCGAGCCGGCGCTGCAGGGTCCGGCCTTCTACGACGCGGTGGAGTCAGCGGTCGGCTCCTGGCTGCACGACCTGGTGGCGGTCAGCAAGGCGATCGGGGCGGCCTTCGCGGCGCTGGCCGGGCAGGCGGCGGCCGGGCGGCTGGTGTTCGCGATGGCCCGGGAACGGCGGCTGCCCCGGATGCTCGCCCGCACCTCGGACGGGACCCCGCGGCCCGCCCTGCTGGTGGCGGCCACCATCACGCTGGTCGCGGCGGTGTGGGCGGCCCGGCGCGACGACGGGCTCGACCAGCTGGTGTCGGTGGTGGACGTCGGGGCGCTGGTGGCCTTCACCCTGCTGCACGCCTCGGTGGTGGGTTGGTTCGTGGTGCAGCGGCGCGAGGGTCCGCCGAACTGGTGGAAGCACCTGGTGATGCCGGTGCTGGGGGCGGCGGTGACCGTCGCGGTGATCGTCGAGGCCTCGTGGACGGCGCAGCTGGTGGGGGCGGTGTGGCTGGCGGTGGGCCTGGCGGTGCTGCTCGTCCAGCGCGGCCGCCGCGACCTGCCCGGCGACACCGGCGCCGGGGCCTGACGCACTGTCGGCGGCGCCGGATAGCCTGCGTGCATGGGTCTGAATACGTCGGCCGAGGCGCCGCTGCCGGTAGGCCAGGTGTCCCGGCTCATCGGGGGTTGGATCGAGCGGCTCGGCCAGGTGTGGGTGGAGGGGCAGATCACGCAGCTCTCGCGGCGACCGGGAGCGGGGGTGGTCTTCCTGACGCTGCGCGACCCCTCGCACGACATCTCGGTCAGCGTGACCTGCTTCCGCCAGGTCTTCGACGAGGTCGCCGACGTGGTCTCCGAGGGCGCCCGGGTCGTCCTGCTGGCCAAGCCCGAGTGGTACGCCCCGCGCGGGCAGCTGTCCCTGCGGGCCACGGAGATACGGCCGGTCGGCATCGGGGAGCTCCTCGCCCGGCTGGAGCGCCTCAAGCGGTCCCTGGCCTCCGAGGGGCTCTTCGCGCTGGACCGCAAGAATCCGCTGCCCTTCCTGCCGCAGTTGATCGGGCTGGTGGTCGGGCGGGCCTCGGCGGCCGAGCGCGACGTCCTGGAGAACGCCCGGCGCCGCTGGCCGGCCGTCCGCTTCGAGGTGCGCAACGTAGCCGTCCAGGGGGTGCACGCGGTGCCCCAGGTGGTCCAGGCGGTCAAGGAGCTCGACGCCCTGGACGAGGTCGACGTGATCATCGTGGCGCGCGGCGGGGGCAGCGTGGAGGACCTGCTGCCGTTCTCCGACGAGGAGGTGGTCCGGGCGGTGGCCGCGGCCCGCACCCCGGTGGTCTCGGCGATCGGCCACGAGCCGGACTCCCCGCTGCTTGACCTGGTCGCGGACGTCCGGGCCTCCACGCCCACGGACGCGGCGAAGAAGGTGGTGCCGGACGTCGGCGAGGAGCTGGAGCGCGTACGCCAGCTGCAGGCCCGGGGGCTGCGTGCCGTCACCGGGCTGCTCGACCGGGAGGAACGGGGCCTCGCGCACGCCCTGGCCCGGCCGGTCTTCGTCCACCCCCAGCGGATGGTGGAGATCCGCGAGGACGAGCTGGACGCCTTGCTGGCCCGTGCCCGGCGCACGCTGGGGCACCTGCTGGACCGGGCCGACTCGGAACTGGCGCACACCCTGGCCCGGGTGGTGGCGCTCTCCCCGGCGGCGACGCTGGAGCGGGGGTACGCCGTGCTGCAGCGGGCCGACGGCCATGTGGTGCGCTCCCCGCAGGAGGTGGCTCCGCACGAGGTGCTGCGCGCGCGGGTGGCGGAGGGCTCGTTCTCCGTGGAGGTCTCCCCGGCGGACCAGGCAGACCAGGCAGACCAGGCAGACCAGGCAGACCCGACGGAGCCGACGGACACGACGGCCGCTTCCGCATAGCGACACACGGCCGCAATCACGCGGTCGCACGACACACAGAGGATGGATACGGGAATGACAGAGGCCGGAACGGCGCTGGGGTACGAGCAGGCCCGCGACGAACTCATCGAGGTCGTCCGCAAGCTGGAGGCCGGCGGCACCTCGTTGGAGGACTCCCTCGCGCTCTGGGAGCGCGGCGAGGAGCTGGCGAGGGTGTGCCGGCACTGGCTGGAGGGGGCTCGGGCCCGGCTGGACTCGGCGCTCGCGGCACGCGAGCCGGCCGAGGAGGAGTGACCGGGGAGGGGTGACCCGGGAGGGCCTGGGGCGCGGGTCCGAAAGTGATCCCGATCACCGGCAGGCCGATTTAGTTGAAAATTCATCTACCTCCGCCGTAGAGTCTGGGACATCGCTTCACCTCCGTATGGAAGAAGGCTTTCCCGATGTCTCTCGTTCTTGACTCCGCCGCGCAGGACCTGCTGTTCCGCGAGGCCCGCACGGCCAACTCGTTCACCGACGAGCCGGTCACCGAGGAGCAGGTCCAGGCGATATACGACCTGGTGAAGTTCGGTCCCACCGCCTTCAACCAGACCCCGCTGCGCATCACCCTGGTCCGCTCCCCCGAGGCCCGCGAGCGCCTCGTGCAGCACATGGCCAAGGGCAACGACGCCAAGACCGCCACCGCGCCGCTGGTCGCGATCCTCTCCGCGGACAACGAGTTCCACGAGGAGCTCCCGCAGCTGCTCCCGCACTTCCCGCAGGCCAAGGACGCGTTCTTCTCCGAGCGCCCGGTCCGCGAGCAGTCCGCGCTGCTGAACTCCGCGCTGCAGGCCGCCTACTTCATCATCGGCATCCGCGCCGCCGGCCTGGCCGCGGGCCCGATGACCGGCGCCGACTTCGCCGGCATCCAGAAGGAGTTCCTGGACGCCGACCACACCCCGATCATGGTCATCAACATCGGCAAGCCGGCCGCCGAGGGTGCCTGGTTCGACCGCTCCCCGCGCCTGGGCTTCGACGAGGTCATCACCACCGTCTGATCGGCTCCGCCGTAGCAGCACACGCAGAAGGGGGGGGGGGGGGGGGGGGGGGGGGGGGGGGGGGGGGCGGGGGGGGGGGGCGCCGCCCGCGCCCCCCCCGGGCGGGGCTCCCCCGGGCCGGGCCCGGCCCCCCCCCCCCCCCCCCCCGGGGGCTCCGCCCCCCCCCCCCCCCCCCCCCCCCCCCCCCTTCTGCGTACACGTTCCACGCCGGTGCGCACGAGGCACCCGAGGTGCTCGAGGCGCACGAGACGCCCGAGGCGCCCGAGGTGCAGGGCGCTACTTGCCCTGCTTGAACTCCAGCGCCGCCGCCAGCGCGCCGAGCTGCTCGAAGGAGGCCGTGCCGGTCACCACCGTCACGTAACCCTGCTCCTGCCGCACGAGGGCGTCGTACTTCTCGCCGTCCCAGCGCTCCCAGGTCAGGTCGCCGACCTGCTGCGTCTGCCCGGTGGCCTTCGCCTGCTGGGTGACCTTGGCCAGGTACTTGGCCGAGGTGTCCGTGGACTGTTCCACCGCCGCGTACTGCTGCTCCGGGTCGAGGAAGCCCAGGTGCCAGGCGTTGGCGTTCTTGCGCTCGTACGTCACCGAGGTCGCCCGCCACTGCTCCTGGAGCCCCACGGGGGCCGCCACCGGATACGGGGCCGCACGCCGGGCCGTGATGGTCTCCACCCGGTAGTCGACCGTGCGCGTCGGGTCGGCCTTCTCGTCATGCGGGACGAAGAGGTAGATCCCGGCGACGACGATGCCGATCACCCCCAGCGACCGGACCATGTCCCAGACCGTCTGCTTGCCTTTCATACCTGCCACGCGACCCATCGTCCCGCATCGCGGGGCGGCGATCACCGCCGGGGTCGCGGTGCGGGGCGTGTCGGCGGACCCTGGAGAGTCCCGGTGCGGATCCGCAGGAGATCCGGAGGGCTGGGGAGGACCGCAAGACGTCCGCTCAGGACAATCGGCTGACCGATATGCCGCTCATACGTGACCCGCCCTGCTCAATATGTCGACGTACCGATAGAGTTCCAGCACCCTCACTTCCCGGCCGTCGCCGTACAGAAAGGTGCGCTCCGATGACCGAGCACAACCTGCCGCCCCAGCTCGAAGTCTCTCCGGAGGCCCCCGACCGCAACCTCGCACTGGAACTCGTACGGGTCACCGAGGCCGCCGCCATGGCCGCGGGCCGGTGGGTCGGTCGCGGCGACAAGATCGGCGCGGACGGTGCCGCGGTCAACGCGATGCGCACCCTGATCTCCACCGTCTCGATGAACGGCGTCGTCGTCATCGGCGAGGGGGAGAAGGACGAGGCCCCCATGCTCTTCAACGGCGAGCGGGTCGGCGACGGCACGGGCGCCGAGGTCGACATCGCCGTGGACCCGATCGACGGCACCACCCTGAACGCCAAGGGCATGCCGAACGCCATCGCCGTCCTGGCGGCCGCCGACCGCGGCACCATGTTCGACCCGTCCGCGGTGTTCTACATGGAGAAGCTGGTCACCGGTCCCGAGGCCGCCGACTTCGTCGACATCAACGCTCCCGTCTCGGTGAACATCCGCCGCGTCGCCAAGGCCAAGAACATGGCCGTCGAGGACGTCACCGTGGTCATCCTGGACCGCCCCCGCCACGAGGGCATCGTCAAGGAGATCCGCGAGACCGGAGCCCGGATCAAGTTCATCTCCGACGGCGACGTCGCCGGCTCGGTCATGGCCGTGCGCGAGGGCACCGGCGTCGACCTGCTCCTCGGCATCGGCGGCACCCCCGAGGGCATCATCTCGGCGTGCGCCATAAAGTGCCTCGGCGGCACCATCCAGGGCAAGCTCTGGCCGAAGGACGAGGCCGAGCGCCAACGCGCGCTCGACGCCGGTCACGACCTGGACCGCGTCCTGACCACGAACGACCTGGTGTCCGGCGAGAACGTCTTCTTCGTCGCCACCGGCATCACCGACGGCGAGCTGCTGCGCGGTGTCCACTACCGCTCGGAGACCGCGACGACGTCCTCGCTGGTCATGCGCTCCAAGTCGGGCACGATCCGACAGATCGACTCCACGCACCGCCTGTCGAAGCTGCGCGCGTACAGCGCGATCGACTTCGACCGCGCGCACTGATTCCGGTGTGAGGAAGCGAGAGGGGCGGTCACCGCGTGCGGCGGGACCGCCCCTCTCGCACATCCACGCACGTCCGGCATCGGCCTGCGGCGTCGTCGCCCGAGGGCGACGCCCGGCGCCCCGGTGATCCGCCGCGGGCGGCCCGGACGGCCCGGGACCGGTTCAGCCGGCCGCGGCGATCGGCCCGGTTCCCGGGGCCTGACGCAGCTCGGCGGCCCTACGCCGCATCCGTGCCAGCACGACCCGGCGCTCGGCCGCCGTGAGCCCGCCCCACACCCCGTACGGCTCGGGCTGGAGCAGCGCGTGCTCCCGGCAGGCGACCATCACCGGGCAGCGGGCGCAGACTCGCTTGGCCGCCTCCTCGCGCGAGAGCCGGGCCGCGGTCGGCTCCTTGGACGGCGCGAAGAAGAGCCCCGCCTCGTCCCGGCGGCACACCGCCTCCGCATGCCATGGGCCGTCCTCCGCCCTCGCCGGCACCCGCGGCTTCGGCACGGCCGTCGCGCGCCCCGAAAAATTCTGGACGGCGGCTACCTGCAAGGACTGATGCGGCGGATGCGGCACGGTCTACTCCTGACGACGTATACGTGAGCGAGAGACGACGCACCTGTCCCTACCCGCTGTACGCGCCCCTATGCACCGCGCGCCACGGGCCGCCGGGGGTTCGTCCGAAACGAGACCCCCGTCGGGCGGGCCGTCACGCCGTGGGCGCGGCCCAACCGGGATCCCGCCCGAGGAAGGCCAGCAGGCGCGCCGCCGCGCCGTGGTCCGCGCCCGGCGCGAGGGGGACGGCCGGGCCGTAGGCGAAGCCTCGCAGGGGCTCGGTGAGGGCGTCGGCGGCCGGGCGCACGGCGGCGGCCAGCGCGTCGGTCAGGCCCGGCGGGCGGCCCGTGGCGACGGCGATGTCCCAGGCGTGCACGGCGGCGTCGAGGGCGGCCGCGCCGACGGCCGTCGCGGCCGGTACGGAGAAGGGCGGCAGCGGCACGGCGACCTCGGTCTCGTCGGGGGCGACGCCGGCGAAGGCCTCGGCCGCGGCGGCGAGCGCCGGTTCCAGCAGGGCCGCGGGCGGGCCGGCCAGGGTGCCGGAGGGCGCGAAGGGGTCCTCGGTGGGCCCGGGACCGCCGGTCAGACGGGCGGCGTAGGCGAGCTGGTCGCCTGCGGCGTGCCGGAGGACCTGGGTGACGTTCCACCCCGTGCAGGGGGTCGGGCGGTCCCAGCCGTCGGCGGGCACCCCCGCGACGGCCTCGCGCAGGGTCGCGTACGCCTGGTCGAGCAGTTCCCACGTGGTTGTCGTCATGCTCGGGACCCTAGAACGCGGCGTCGCGGGCGGCGGCCGAATTTCGTCGGATCCGGATCCGCGGCGCACCGACCCAGGGCCGGCCGCCTCGGCCGGTGTCAGCCCTCCAGGCGCTCGCGCAGCTTGCGGGCCAGGTCCACCAGGCGGGCGCCGAGCTTGGGCCGCGCCTCGATGTTGCCGAGCAGGGCGAAGCCCCGCACGATCACCACCGGCGCCTGCGGGTCGGTCTCCCCTCGGCCCTCGCCGCGTACCTCGAAGTTCCCGAGGACCCCGCTGCCGTAGCCGCGCAGGGTGACGTTCTCCGGGACCAGGACCTCGACGTTGCCGAGGACGCAGGTCACGTTGATCTCGGTGACCTGCTGTTCGAAGACCGCTTCGGTGAGGTCGATGGTGATGTCGCCCATGACCGAGACGGCGCGGGTGTGCGGGCCCGGCCGCCAGCGGCCCTTGCGGGCGGAGCTGCTGCACACGGCCACTATCGTCTCGGCGGGGCCGCCGGGGGCCGTGGAGGGGGTCCCGTACGAGGGCGGGGCATGGACGCCGCCGGGCGCGGGCAGATCACGGACGAGCACTTCCAGCTCGCCGACGGTCTTGACCGCGTAGAGCGTGTCCAGTCGGTCGGAGTGCTCCTCGGCCGTCAGCCGGCCTTCGGCGAGCGCGTCGCCGAGGATCTGCGCGATCCGGTCCCGGTCCGCGTCGGAGGCGCGCAGCTCGGCGGGGCCGGGGCTCGCAGGGGCGGGTGCGGGTGCGGGGGCGGCGGGGTGCTTTTCCAGGTCCACGACGCCCAGCATAGCGAGACACGATAGATCGCGATACTGCTGAGTGAGCCTTACCTCACAGACACGCCCGCGGGAAGAGGTCCTACGCTGGTTAACCGCGCTGCCAATCGGTCGCCAGCGCCGTCTGCCGAGTGAGGAATGACTGCCGTCATGCCAGAGTTTGCGTACACCGACCTGCTGCCCCTGGGCGAGGACACCACCCCGTACCGACTGGTGACCGCCGAGGGCGTGTCCACCTTCGAGGCGGACGGCCGTACGTTCCTCAAGGTCGAGCCGGAGGCGCTGCGCAAGCTCGCCGAAGAGGCCATCCACGACATCCAGCACTTCCTGCGCCCCGCGCACCTGGCGCAGCTGCGTCGCATCATCGACGACCCCGAGGCCTCCTCGAACGACAAGTTCGTGGCCCTGGACCTGCTGAAGAACGCGAACATCGCGGCGGCCGGCGTCCTGCCGATGTGCCAGGACACGGGCACGGCGATCGTCATGGGCAAGCGCGGCCAGAACGTGCTCACCGAGGGAGGGGACGAGGCGGCGCTCTCGCGCGGCATCTACGACGCCTACACGCGGCTGAACCTGCGCTACTCGCAGATGGCCCCGATCACGATGTGGGAGGAGAAGAACACCGGCTCGAACCTGCCCGCGCAGATCGAGCTGTACGCGACCGACGGCGGCGCGTACAAGTTCCTCTTCATGGCCAAGGGCGGCGGCTCGGCCAACAAGTCCTTCCTCTACCAGGAGACCAAGGCGGTCCTCAACGAGGCCTCCATGATGAAGTTCCTGGAGGAGAAGATCCGCTCGCTCGGTACGGCGGCCTGCCCGCCCTACCACCTGGCGATCGTCGTCGGCGGCACCTCGGCCGAGCACGCGCTGAAGACCGCCAAGTACGCCTCGGCGCACTACCTGGACGAGCTGCCCCGCGAGGGCTCGGCGCTGGGCCACGGCTTCCGCGACGAGGCCCTGGAGCAGCAGGTCTTCGAGCTGACCCAGAAGATCGGCATCGGCGCGCAGTTCGGCGGCAAGTACTTCTGCCACGACGTCCGCGTCGTGCGCCTTCCCCGGCACGGCGCCTCCCTGCCGGTCGCCATCGCCGTGTCCTGCTCGGCGGACCGCCAGGCCACCGCGAAGATCACCGCCGAGGGCGTCTTCCTGGAGCAGCTGGAGACGGACCCGGCGCGCTTCCTGCCGGACACCACGGACGAGCACCTGAGCGAGGCCTCGGATGTCGTCTCCATCGACCTGAACCAGCCGATGGACGACATCCTGGCGACGCTCACCAAGCACCCGGTGAAGACCCGGCTGTCGCTGACCGGTCCGCTGGTCGTGGCGCGCGACATCGCGCACGCGAAGATCAAGGAGCTGCTGGACTCGGGCGCGCCGATGCCGCAGTACCTGAAGGACCACCCGGTCTACTACGCCGGTCCCGCGAAGACCCCCGAGGGCTACGCCTCGGGCTCCTTCGGCCCGACCACGGCAGGCCGCATGGACTCCTACGTCGAGCAGTTCCAGGCGGCGGGCGGCTCCAAGGTCATGCTGGCCAAGGGCAACCGCTCCCAGCAGGTGACGGACGCGTGCGGTACGCACGGCGGCTTCTACCTGGGCTCGATCGGTGGCCCGGCGGCGCGCCTGGCCCAGGACTGCATCAAGAAGGTCGAGGTCCTGGAGTACGAGGAGCTCGGCATGGAGGCGGTCTGGAAGATCGAGGTCGAGGACTTCCCGGCCTTCATCGTGGTCGACGACAAGGGCAACGACTTCTTCCAGAACCCGGCCCCGGAGCCGACGTTCACCCACATCCCGGTCCGCGGCCCGGGCCTGTAGCGCGAGGACCTGAGGGCCCCTCCCCCGTTCGGGGGAGGGGCCCTCAGGCATATCCGCCCATCGGCAGATGGCAGGCCGACGAACTCCCGGCGAGGCTGTTCCCGTAACCGAACGGCACGACCGCCAAAGGGAGTTCACGATGAAGAACCGTAAGCGCGCCCTCGTCCTGGCCGGAACCGCCGCCGCGCTGGCGGCGACGCTGATCGCCGCGGCGCCGGCCCCCGCGGCCCCGGCCGCCGCGACGCCGGCCGCGCAGGCCGCGCCGAAGGTCGCCGCGGTGCACGGGGGCGGCACGATCCGCTACCCGTACGCGCCCGCGTCGCACGACATCCGCTTCACGGTCGACGCCGAGGCCGTCCCGTGGAGCAGGCCCTTCCCCGCGCAGGGCGGGGAGCAGGGCATGCCGGTCGACGCGCGGGGCAAGGTGACGATCTACCACGCGATGCCGGACGAGAACGTCACCGCGGTCGGCGAGGCGGAGGTGGACTGCCTGGTCACCGGCGGCCGGACGGCCACCATCACCGCGGTGGTCACCTCCTCGAACGTCGGCTGGGAGGGCAAGCGGATCGGGATCAGCGTCCAGGACGGGGAACGCGGCGGCCCGGACCGGCTGGGCTTCTCGTGGGGCATCGCCAACGTCGACGTGCAGCCCGACGGGTCGGTGTCCGAGCCCCGTGTGGGCACGTGCATGGCCCCGGCCCCCTTCACCGAGGTCACCAAGGGCGGGTTCAAGGTCACCCCGGCGCCGCTGCCCCCGCGCCCGTCGACCCCGCGCCCGTCGACCCCGTGATCAGCCGCCTGATCAGCTCGGCCTCGACCGGGGTCGCCCGGTAGCCGTCCCGTACGGCGACGTGCGACTGCGCCAGGGGCAGGCCGAGCACCTTCCGGACGGCCCTGAGGGCGGGCACGCCGCCGCCCCGGAGATCCATGAGGACGGTCCCCTGCGCCGCGACGACGGCCGCACGGACGTGATCGGGCGCCGGCCCCCGCCCTTCGTCGCGGTTACAGGTGTCGGGGGCCCCGAAGGCGCAGGTGCCGCACGCCCACTCCGCCCGCCAGGAGAGCGCGTCCCCGTCGATCAGCTGCCACGCGTGGAACACGCAGCGCCGGCACGGCTCGCAGGGCATGGAGGTCGTCGTCCGCTCGGGCATGGCGTCAGCCTGCCCGCCCGTTCGGGGCACCGCATCCGGTTAACGTCGGGGACACAGCTGCACACCTGCACGTTCACCCCGGTTCGCAAGGATTTCCGTATGACTGCCGCATCCTCCCTCCGCACCACCCGCGCCGTCCGGGTCGTCGCCCACCGCGGGGCCTCCCACGAGCACCCCGAGCACACCCTCGCCGCCTACCGGCAGGCCGTCGCCGACGGGGCCGACGCGCTCGAATGCGACGTACGGCTGACCGCCGACCACAAGCTGGTGTGCGTGCACGACCGGCGGGTGGAGCGGACCTCCGACGGGCGCGGGGTGGTCTCCGAGATGACCTACGAGCAGCTGTCCGCGCTCGACTTCGGCAGCTGGAAGGGCGAGGAGCACCGGGGAGCCCAGGTGTTGCTCTTCGAGGACCTGCTGAAGGAGGCGCTGGCCGCGGACCGGCCCGTCGGACTGGCCGTGGAGACCAAGCACCCCACCCGTACCGGCGGCCGTCTGGAGGCCGAACTCGTGCGGGTCCTGAAGGACCACGGACTGGCGGACGGCCGGGCGGGCCTGGTCGAGGTGATGAGCTTCTCCCGCAACGCCCTGATCAGGCTGAACCGGCTCGCGCCCGGCCTGCCCGCCGTCTACCTGATGGAGCGGCGACTGCGGCCGCTCCGGCCGCCGTTCGCGGGGCACGCCGGCCCGGGCATCGACCTCGTACGCCGGGACCCGGGGCTGGTGGCCCGGCTGAAGGCGAAGGGGCTGTCGGTGCGGGTGTGGACGGTGGACGAGCCGCGGGACGTGGAGCTGTGCGTGCGGCTCGGCGTGGACACGATCATCACCAACCGGCCCAAGCAGGTGCGGGAGCAGCTGGAGGCCCGCTGAGGCCCGTCGTGGGAACACCCGGCCGGGGTGCGCCGGCCGGGCGTGGGGGGTCTTCGGGTGCGGGGCGGTTACGCGAAGCGCTGTGCGGCGGAGCCGTCGCAGGTCCGCAGGCGCAGCGGCTCGTGGGCGGCGGCCACCGTCAGACACATGCCCGGGGCGGCTGCGGGGCGCAGGGTGGCGCCGTCGCGGACGAACCGCTGGTTCGCGCCGCCGTGGCAGTTCCAGATGATCAGGCCGGTGCCGGAACCGTAGTCGGCGCCGGGGACGTCGAGGCAGCGGTCCTGGGTCAGTTCGACGTGCACGGAGCCGCGGGCGCTGTCGTACCACCAGCCCTGGTTGCGGCCGCCGTGGCAGTCCCATCCGACGATCTTGGTCTCGTTCGCGCTGGAGCCTCCGAAGGAGTCGAGGCAGTTGCCGGTCGCCTCGTTCTTCAG
The DNA here is from genome assembly GCF_043201215.1 of Streptomyces sp. NPDC048331. NCBI lineage: Bacteria > Bacillati > Actinomycetota > Actinomycetes > Kitasatosporales > Streptomycetaceae > Streptomyces > Streptomyces sp. NPDC048331. The sequence goes on from NZ_JBICYT010000001.1 coordinate 580,895, forward strand.
GGGCTTGAACGTGTCGTCCCAGGCCCCGGCCTGCAGGACGGGCGTGCCGGTGCTCGCGGGGTCCGCGCAGGAGGCCTCGCGCAGGCCGGAGTCGTAGAGCTGGGTCAGGCAGGACGCGAAGGCGCCGTGGCCGCGGTAGTTGGGGTGGAAGGACTGGCGGGCGGTGTTCTCGTCCCACGGGAAGTGGTCCCCGAGGTCCAGGTAGAGGCCGCGGGCCCAGGTGTCCTCCATGCAGACCTCGTGGCCGTGGAAGAGCCTCGAGTTGTCCAGGTAGATCGCGCCGGAGGCGAGGGCGGCCGCGCGCATGCCCTTCCCGAAGGTGGGCACCGCGTAGTTGCGGCCCCAGGCGGCGTCGGAGTCGTAGCCGGCGCAGCCGCCGGGCAGCTTGCCGGGGAAGTTCGGGTTGTCGTAGAAGTCGGGCCCGATGGGGCTGGGATAACCCATCACGACGAGCTTGTAGTCGGAGTCGGCGTAACCGGCGTCGCGCATGACGGTCCTGAGGTCCGCGACCGTGGCTTCCACCTTGGGCTTCAGGCCGTCGACGCGCGCCTGCCAGGTGGGCTTGTACGTGGGCTCGCAGGTGCCCTGGCCGAGGACCCAGCGGGTCACGCAGTCGGTCATGACCGGGCCGAACTGGAGGTCGTCGTTGGCACCGGCGACCAGCAGGACCATCTTGATCTTCGTGTTGCGGGCCTTGACGGCCAGGTTGTCGCTCTGCACCAGCTCGTCGGCGTACTGCTTGCTGCCGCCGATCCTGATGTTGCCGGTGTAGCCGCCGGAACAGGCGACGTTGAAGGTCAGGTCGGCCGGGATGCCGGTGCGGTGGATCGCCGCGTCCGGCGAGCGGTGGCACTGGTTGTTCGGCGTGTTGGTGGAGGGGTCGTAGGTGCCGACGCCCTCGCCCGAAATCTCACTGTCGCCCAGCGAGATCAGGCCAGTTTTCCGCTCGTTCATCGGGCGGACGGCCGGGGCGCCGTAGATCTTGGTGGCCTCCGCGGCGCGGACGGCCTCCAGCTCGGGCGACAGGGGCACGGCGACGGCCCCGGAGGCGGGCGCCGCCTGGGCCATGGGGGTGATGGCGGTGACTCCCCCCAGGGCGGCCGCGATCGCCGCGACGGCGGCGAAGGTAGATCTGAGCATGGGTCTCGTACGGGCACGTGCCATGGAACGCCTCCCTGGAGATGGGTGTTACCCCCGGTATTTACTGGCCGGTAGGGGAGTTGGGAACACTTCGAACAAGACAATTGCTCAACTTTTTGAGGAGGCTATGAACATGACCGATGACCAGCAGGCCGACACGTTCCGGATCGAGCACGACTCCATGGGCGACGTACGGGTGCCCCGGCACGCCAAATGGCGCGCCCAGACCCAGCGCGCCGTGGAGAACTTCCCCCTCTCCGGGCAGGGGTTGGAGCGCGCCCACATCGAGGCACTCGCCCGGATCAAGGCCGCCGCCGCCGTGGTGAACGCGAAGCTCGGCGTGGTGGACCAGGACGTCGCCGACGCCATCCGCGCCGCCGCCGCCGAGGTGGCCGACGGACGCTGGGACGACCACTTCCCCGTGGACGTCTTCCAGACCGGCTCCGGCACCTCGTCCAACATGAACACCAACGAGGTGATCGCCACCCTGGCCACCGAACGCCTGGGCCGCGAGGTCCACCCCAACGACCACGTCAACGCCTCGCAGAGCTCCAACGACGTGTTCCCGTCGTCCATCCACATCGCCGCCACCGCCGCCGTCACCGGTGAGCTGATCCCGGCCCTGGAGCACCTGGCGGCCGCCCTGGAGCGCAAGGCCACCGAGTTCGCCCCGGTCGTCAAGGCCGGCCGCACCCACCTGATGGACGCCACCCCGGTCACCCTCGGCCAGGAGTTCGGCGGGTACGCCGCCCAGATCCGCTACGGCGTCGAGCGGCTGCGGGCGGCCCTGCCGCGGCTGGCCGAGCTGCCGCTGGGCGGCACCGCGGTGGGCACCGGCATCAACACCCCGCCCGGGTTCTCCGCCGCGGTGATCGCCGAGGTCGCCGAGGCGACCGGACTCCCGCTGACCGAGGCCCGCGACCACTTCGAGGCACAGGGGGCCCGGGACGCCCTCGTGGAAACCTCCGGAATGCTGCGCACGGTCGCCGTGTCCCTCACCAAAATCTCCAACGACCTTCGCTGGATGGCCTCCGGACCACGCACCGGATTGGCCGAAATCAACCTCCCGGATCTCCAGCCGGGCTCCTCGATCATGCCCGGGAAGGTCAATCCGGTGGTCCCGGAGGCCGTCCTGATGGTCGCCGCACAGGTCATGGGGAACGACGCGACGGTCGCCGTGGCGGGCGCGGCCGGCAACTTCGAGCTCAACGTGATGCTCCCGGTCATGGCCAGGAACCTCCTCGAATCGATCCGGCTGCTCGGCGGCGCGAGCCGCCTGCTGGCCGACCGCACGATCGACGGGATCACCGCCAACGAGGCCCGGGCCAGGGAATACGCCGAGTCCTCGCCCTCCGTGGTCACCCCGCTCAACCGCTACATCGGCTACGAGGAGGCCGCCAAGGTCGCCAAGAGGTCCCTCGCCGAGCGCAGGACGATCCGGGAGGTGGTCCTGGAGTCCGGGTACGTGGAGCGCGGCGCCCTCACCCTGGAGCAGCTCGACGAGGCCCTCGACGTGCTGCGCATGACCCACCCCTGACCCGTCCGAGCGCCCCCCGGGGGCGGGGGCCGGATCCGGTCGATTCTCCTCTCCGAACCCGCCGGTGACCTGCGCCGCAGCGGGCGCGGCGACCCCCGCCCTAAGATCTGCGCATGACAGGTACTTTCAAGCCGGGTAACTCCGCGGCGCGGAGCGCGCCGCGGAGCCCCGCGCGGGGCCCGCGCTGGGCGCCGGGGGAGCAGATCCTGTGGCGCTACCGCGACCACGCCCCGGGACTGAAGGGCCCGGTCCACATCTGCCGCCCGGTGACCGTGGTCGAGGACACGGACGAGCTGCTGGCGGTGTGGATGGCCCCCGGCACCGAATGCGTCAAGCCGGTACTGGCCGACGGCACCTCCGTCCACGAGGAGCCGCTCGCCACCCGCTACACGGCGCCACGGACCACCGTACGGTCGCGCTGGTTCGGCGCCGGCGTCCTGAAACTGGCCCGGCCCGGGGACTCCTGGTCCGTGTGGCTGTTCTGGGGCCCCGGCTGGCAGTTCAAGAACTGGTACGTGAACCTGGAGGAGCCGCGCTCGCGCTGGGCCGGCGGGGTGGACTCCGTGGACCACTTCCTGGACATCGCCGTCCACCCGGACCGCAGTTGGACGTGGCTCGACGAGGACGAGTTCGCGCAGGCACAGCGGTCCGGTCTGATGGACCGTGAGCAGGCCGACCGGGTAAGGGAGGCGGGCCGCGCGGCCGTCGCGGTGATCGAGGAATGGGGAGCCCCGTTCTCCGACGGATGGGAGAACTGGCGGCCGGATCCGGCCTGGACGATTCCGACTCTTCCGGAGGACTGGGACCGCACCCCGGCGCATATGACCTCATGAGACCCTTGATGCGCCCCCAGGGTGCAAACGTAGGATCGTCCTCCACGAGATCACGCGCGCGGGACGATGCGGTCGCCGCATCCTTGCGCAAGTGTCCCTCGGCGCACGGGATCTGACCGGAGGTCGGACGCACGACGAGAGACGACGAGGGGGCGGGGGTCCGTCAGGGGCACCTCCCGGCCGGAGGTGGGGAGAGAAGTTTGGGGCAGGAACCTCGGGGTGATGGTGCCCGGGCCGCTGAGCGGGTATACCGCGACTGACCGAGTTGAGTGCAGCGCACATCGAGCGCAAACGGACGGAAATCCACGCGTGACGGAGTACCCCACCTCCCAGGAGGGCCCGCAGCCCGTCGCCTCCGGCGGAGGTACGGACGAGGCCGGCCACGGCAAGGCGCCCATCGCCGCCACCGAGGCCGTACGCACGCATGCGCCGGGCAAGGGCGCGGAGCCCGGCGGCAGCGCCGCGGCCTCCGACGCACGCGCGGCCCGCTCGGCGGCCGGGCTCCCCCGGCCCCGCGGCGCCGCCGCGCCGGACGTCCCGGGCGCCGCGGACCGCCTCCAGGGCCAGGTACAAGCACAGGGACAGCCGCAGGACCCTGGCCACGACAACGCCCGCCCGCGGGAGGACCCGACCCACGGTGACACCGGGGCGGTCGCCGCCACCGCGGGCGCCGGCCGGCACGGAGGCGGCGGGTCCGGAGCACCGCTCACGGGTGCCGGGGAGGCGACCGCGGCGCGCCGCGAGGGGGACCGGCTGCGCTTCGTCGGTGCGGCCACCCGGCGCATCGCCCGCGGCATCGACCTCGACGAGATCGTGCTGGGCCTGTGCCGGGCCACCGTGCCGACCTTCTCGGACGCCATCCTCGTCTACCTGCGCGATCCGCTCCCGGTCGGCGACGAGCGGCCCGTCGGCCCGGTCGTTTTAAGGCTCCGGCGCACCGACCGGCTCCGGCCGATCGACGACCTGACGGACATGAGCAGCACGATCGGCGCGGGGATGGACCTCGCCGGGGCCGCGGGGGCCACCGGCGAGCTCGACTTCAGCCAGTTGCCGCTGGTCGGCCCGCAGGGTGACCTGCCCGCGGCCGAGCTGTGCGAGATCCGGCCGGGCGGCGCGCTCGCCGAGGTGCTGCGCGGCGTACGGCCCGTCTTCGCGTCCTCCGCCGCCGCCCGGGCGGCGCTGCCGGAGCTGCTCGGCGAGGACCACCCGCTGCCGGGCGGCAACCGGGCCGTCCTCGCGCCGCTGCGCGGCCGTCGCCGGGTGATCGGCGCGGCCGTGTTCCTGCGCAGCCCCGAGCGGCCCGCGTTCGAGCCGAACGACCTCCTGGTCGCCGCCCAGCTGGCCACCCACACCGCGCTCGGCATCGACAAGGCGGTCCTGTACGGCCGTGAGGCGTACATCGCCGACGAGTTGCAGCGCACCATGCTGCCCGACAGCCTGCCGCAGCCCACGGGGGTGCGCCTCGCCTCCCGGTATCTGCCGGCCGCCGAGACGGCCCGGGTCGGCGGCGACTGGTACGACGCCATACCGCTGCCCGGCAGCCGGGTCGCGCTCGTCGTCGGCGACGTCATGGGCCACTCCATGACCTCCGCCGCGATCATGGGTCAGCTGCGCACCACCGCGCAGACCCTCGCGCAGCTGGACCTGCCGCCCGCCGAGGTCCTGCACCACCTGGACGAGCAGGCGCAACGCCTCGGCTCCGACCGCATGGCCACCTGCCTGTACGCGGTCTACGATCCCGTCGCGCACCGGATCACCATCGCCAACGCGGGCCACCCGCCGCCGGTCCTGCTGCACCTGGGCGGCCGTGCCGAGGTGCTCCGCGTACCCCCCGGCGCGCCCATCGGCGTCGGCGGCGTGGACTTCGAGGCCGTGGAGCTGGACGCGCCCGCCGGGGGCACCCTGCTGCTCTACACCGACGGCCTGGTGGAGTCGCGCCTGCGGGACGTGTGGACCGGCATCGAGCAGCTCCGCGAGCGCCTGGCGACCACCGCCCAGCTGACGGGCCTGGACCATCCGCCGCCGCTGGAGGCGCTCTGCGACGACGTGTTGGACATGCTCGGCCCCGGTGACCGGGACGACGACATCGCGCTGCTCGCGGCCCGGTTCGACGGGATCGCGCCCAGCGACGTCGCGTACTGGTTCCTGGACCCGGAGGAGACCGCGCCGGGCCGGGCCCGCCGGTTCGCCCGCCGCGCCCTGACCCGGTGGGGCCTGGAGGAGCTGAGCGACTCGCTGGAGCTGCTGGTCAGCGAGGTGGTCACCAATGCCGTGCGGTACGCGGAGCGGCCCGTGACCCTGCGCCTGCTGCGGACGGACGTCCTGCGCTGCGAGGTCGGCGACGACTCGCCGCAGCTGCCGCGCCAGCGCCGGGCGCGGGACACCGACGAGGGCGGCCGCGGCCTGTTCCTGGTCAACCGGATGGCCCGCCGCTGGGGTGCGACCCGGCTCAGCAGCGGCAAGGTCGTCTGGTTCGAGCTGTCGCTGCCGGGGCGGCCCGAGCGGCGCTGATCGCGCTCCGTACGAAAGGCCGCCGCCCCACAGCTTCGAAGGCTGTGGGGCGGCGGCCTTTCCCCTGTCGGTACTGCCTAGTGCTCGGGCAGCAGCGGCGGGTCCGGCGGCTTGGGACCGTTGGTCTTGGTCGCCGTGGGCGTCGGGGTCGGCGTCGGGGTCGGGGTCGGCGTCGTCTTGGTCGCCGTGGGCGTCGGGGTCGGCGTCGGGGACGCCGGCGGGCTGCTGCTGGCCGCCGGGGCGCTGGAGGACGGCGACGGCGAAGGCGTCGGCGAGGCGCTGCGGGACGGCGTCTGTACGGCGCCCATCTCCGCCTCGCTCAGCTGGAACTTGCCCGCGTGGCCCTTGAGGACGGCGAGCGTGTACGCCTTCCAGATCGAGGCCGGGAAGCTGGAGCCGCCCAGTCGGCCGAGACCGGCGGTACCGGTCAGGGTGACCTGCTTGGCGGTGACGGGCTCCTCGCCGAAGATCGCGACGACGGTGACCAGTTCCGGGGTGAATCCGGAGAACCAGCCGGAGACGTTGTTCTCGGTGGTACCGGTCTTGCCGGCGGCCTCGTAGGCGCTGCTGCGGACCTTGTTGCCGGAGCCGCCGTCGTCGTTGACGACGCCCGTGAGCACCTTGGTGACGGTGTCGGCGGTCTGGCGGCTGATGGCCTGGGCACCGATGGGCTGGGCCGGCTCGACCTCGCGGTCCTTGTGCTCGGCCTTCTTGATGATGGTCGGCGTGACCTTCTTGCCGTGGTTGTCGAAGGTCGCGTAGACGCCGGCCATCTCCACGGTGTTGGCGCTCATGGTGCCGAGCGACATGGCGGGCTTGTCCTCGGGCCAGCCCTCACGGTCCTTCATGCCGAGGGCCAGGGCCGTCTTCTTCACGTTGCGCGGCTCGACGTCCACGATCATCTGCGCGTAGACGGAGTTGACCGAGTAGTTGGTCGCCTCCTGGACCGTCATCATCGGCGTGCCGAAGTTGCGGTCCTCCTGGTTCTGGGGGGCGAAGGGGATGTCGCTGCCCTTGACCGGACGCTTGCTGGTGCCGTCGTAGAGCGCGTTCGGCGTGATCGGCTTGTCGTCCTGGGTCTTCGCGCCGTTCTCCAGCGCGGAGGCCAGCACGACCGGCTTGAAGGTCGAGCCCGGCTGGTAGTCCTTGCGCAGGGCGTTGCTGGACCAGTGGTCCTTCAGGCTCGTACCGCCGTACATCGCGACGATCGCGCCGGTCTTCGGGTCCACGGAGGTGGCACCGGCCTGGACGCTCTGGTCCTGGGGCTTGCCCTTGGTGTCCTTGCGGTCGAGCTTGGACTCCAGCTCGTCCTCGACGGCCTTCTCCAGCGCTTCCTGCTTCTTGGGGTCGATGTTCAGCGTGAAGGTCCAGCCACCGGCGTCGATCAGCTTCTTCTCGACGCCCTGGGCGTTGAGTTCGGCCTCGGCGGCCTGGACCAGGTAGCCCTTCTGGCCGTCCATGCCCATCGGCGGCTGCGGCGGCTGCGGCTCGGCGAGCTTCAACGTCTGGCGCTTCGCCTCGTCCAACTTGCCCATGTCGACCATGTTCACGAGGGTGGCGTTGTAGCGGATCATGATCCGCTTCTTGGTGTCCTCGCTCGCGGTCGACCAGTCGTACTGGCTGGGGGCCTGGACGAGGGTGGCGAGGTAGGCGCCCTGCTCGAGCGTCAACTGGCCCGCGTCCACGCCGTAGTAGGCCTGGGCGGCCGCCTGGATTCCGTACGCGCCGCGCCCGAAGTAGCTGGTGTTCAGGTAGCCCGCGAGGATCTCGGGCTTCTTCATCCTCTGGTCGACCTTCAGGGAGATCACCAGTTCCTTGAGCTTGCGGCTCGCGGTCTGGTCCTGGGTCAGGTAGTAGTTCTTGACGTACTGCTGGGTGATCGTGGAGCCACCGGCCTTGCCGCGCCCGGTCGCCGTGTTCCACAGACCGCGGGCCAGACCCTTGAAGTCGACACCCTGATCCTTGCGGAACGACTTGTTCTCGATCGCGATGAACGCCTCCTGCACGTCCATCGGGATCTTGTCGATCGGCAGGATCTCGCGGTTGACCTTGCCCTTGCTGGCCATGATCGTGCCGTCTGCGTACTTGTAGACGTTGCTCTGCTGGAGCGCCTGCTTGTTGGGGTCCGGCTCTTCCACGTAGAAGTACAGGGCGACCAGTGCGGCCATGCCGAGCAGTATCAGCCCGAAGAACGTGCCCAGGATCTTCTTCCAGGTGAAGAAGCGGCGTATGCCCGTGCGTTTACCGGTACTTCCGCTTCCTTCGGTGCCCTGCGCGCGTCCGCTCGGCGCACGCCGCGCACCGCGCTGCTGCTGCGCCTTACGCACTTCTGCTCGGCCCATCGCTCCCGCTCCGCTCGATTACCCCCCCGACGTCAGCTCAGAAAGCTAACACCGCAGGCTGTGATAAAAGTTGGCCAACCATGACCAATTCCGGTCATTTCGGACGTGAGAATCAGCACCCGCGTCAATGGAACCGACGCTCACCTAAGCCGAAGGGTTGCCGCAGCGCAAAAAAGTGATATCACTTTGCTAGGCGGTTCGATCGACCGCGACCTGAGAAACGGGGCAAACCATGACGAACGAAAACGCCACCTCTGACGGCGTAAGGGAGTTCACCGCGCGCAGCGTCGGCGGCGGCCTGGCTCTGCTGCTCGGGCTGCTGGGTCTGCTGGCGGGTGCCGGTCTGGTCGTGGCCGGCGCGGTACTCGCGGCCGTCGCGACCAAGGTGGCCCTGATAGCCCTCGGCGTACTCCTGGGCCTCGTCTCCACGTTCGCCATGAGCGGGCTGAACACGGTGGCGCCGGGCGAGGCCCGGGTCGTCCAGCTGTTCGGCCGCTACAAGGGCACCGTCCGCGCCGACGGGCTGCGTTGGGTGAACCCGCTGACCTCCCGCGAGAAGATCTCCACCCGGGTGCGCAACCACGAGACGGCCGTCCTGAAGGTCAACGACGCCTACGGCAACCCGATCGAGCTGGCGGCGGTCGTGGTGTGGCGGGTCGAGGACACCGCCCGGGCCACCTTCGAGGTGGAGGACTTCACGGAGTTCGTCGAGACCCAGACCGAGGCCGCGGTCCGGCACATCGCCATCGAGTACCCCTACGACGCGCACGAGGAGGGCGGCCTGTCGCTGCGCGGCAACGCCGAGGAGATCACCGAGAAGCTGGCGGTCGAACTGCGCGACCGCGTCGACGCGGCCGGTGTGCACATCATCGAGTCCCGCTTCACGCACCTCGCGTACGCTCCGGAAATCGCCTCCGCGATGCTCCAGCGCCAGCAGGCGGGCGCGGTCGTGGCGGCCCGCAAGCAGATAGTGGAGGGCGCGGTGGGCATGGTCGAGCTGGCACTGACCCGACTGGCGGAGCAGGAAATCGTGGACCTGGACCCGGAGCGCAAGGCGGCCATGGTCTCGAACCTGATGGTCGTCCTGTGCGGCGACCGCGCCGCCCAGCCGGTGGTCAACACGGGAACCCTCTACCAGTGACCCCCGGCGGCGAGGAGAAACCGGCGGGCCGACAGGCGCGCAAGCAGGTGCTCCTGCGACTCGACCCGCAGGTGTACGACGCGCTGGCCCGCTGGGCGGGGGAAGAACTGCGCAGCGCCAACGCGCAGATCGAGTTCCTGCTCCGCCGGGCCCTCGCGGAGGCCGGTCGCCTCCCCTCCGCCCCGGGCCCCATCCCCCGCCGGGGCCGACCGCCCAAGCCCTCGGAGTGAACGCCGCTCCCGTGCCACCGCACGGGAGCGGTTTTTACGTTTCCGCAGCTCAACACCTCTATACACTGCACGTATACACACGATGTATAGTCGGCGCCATGTCCATCGGTCACACCCTCCTGGGCCTCCTCGAGGCCGGCCCGCGCCACGGCTACGACCTGAAGCGGGCCTTCGACGAGACGTTCGGCCACGACCGCCCCCTCGCCTACGGGCAGGTCTACTCGACCATGTCCCGGCTCCTGAAGAACGGCCTCGTCGAGGTCGAGGGCATAGAGGCGGGCGGCGGTCCCGACCGCAAGCGGTACTCCATCACGGACGCCGGCATCACCGACGTCGAAGCCTGGCTCTCCCAGCCCGAGAAGCCGGAGCCGTACCTCCACTCGACCCTCTACACGAAGGTCGTCCTCGCACTGCTCACCGGCCGCCGCGCCGACGAACTGCTGGACACCCAGCGGGCCGAGCACCTGCGCCTCATGCGCATCCTCACCCAGCGCAAGCGCAAGGGCGACATCGCCGACCAGCTCATCTGCGACCACGCCCTCTTCCACCTCGAAGCGGACCTGCGGTGGCTGGAGCTCACCGCGGCCCGCCTCGACCAGCTCGCGCGGGAGGTCCGCCGATGATGACCCCGGCCGGTTCCCTGCTCGCCGCCACGGACCTGCGCAAGGCGTACGGGACCACCAACGCCCTGGACGGCGCCGAGTTCTCCATCCACGCGGGCGAGGTCGTCGCCGTCATGGGCCCCTCCGGCTCCGGCAAGTCCACCCTGCTGCACTGCCTCGCCGGGATCGTCCCGCCCGACTCCGGCTCCATCACCTACGCGGGCCGCGAGCTCACCACGCTGAGCGACGCCGAACGCAGTGCCCTGCGCCGCACCGAGTTCGGCTTCGTCTTCCAGTTCGGCCAGCTCGTACCGGAGTTGACCTGTGTGGAGAACGTCGCCCTCCCGCTGCGCCTGACCGGCGTCAAGCGCAAGGAGGCCGAACGCACCGCCCTGCGCCGGATGGAGCAGCTCCAGGTGGAGGACCTCGGCGCCAAGCGGCCCGGCGAGATATCCGGCGGTCAGGGGCAGCGCGTGGCCGTCGCCCGCGCCCTCGTCACGGGCCCGCGGGTGATCTTCGCCGACGAGCCCACCGGAGCCCTGGACTCCCTCAACGGCGAACTCGTCATGCAGCTCCTCACGGAGGCCGCCCGGTCCGCGAACGCCGCCGTCGTGCTCGTCACGCACGAGACGCGCGTGGCCGCCTACTCCGACCGCGAGATCGTCGTGCGCGACGGGAAGTCCCGCGACATGGAGCGGATCGTATGAGCCGTCTCCAGGTCTGGACCCGCGACCTCGGCATGGGTGCCCGCTTCGCCTTCGGCGGCGGCCGCGAGGGCTGGATCCGCACCCTGCTCACCGGGGTCGGCGTCGGCCTCGGCGTCGCGCTGCTGCTGATCAGCACCGCGATCCCCGGCGCCCTCACCGCCCGGTACGAGCGCGGCGACGCCCGGTCGACGATGAGCTCCGGGACGGCCGACGCCCCCGGACCCGACACCCTGCTGTACGCCCGGATCGGACAGACGTACCGCGACAAGGACATCGAGGGGCACGTACTGCGGGCCGAGGGCCCGGACGCCCCGCTGCCGCCCGGCCTGACGAAGTTCCCGGGCCCGGGCGAGATGGCCCTCTCCCCCGCCCTGGCCGAGCTGCTGAAGTCCTCCGAGGGCGCCCTGCTGCGCGAGCGGCTCGACGCGCCGGTCAGCGAGATCGTCGGTGACCGGGGCCTGGTCGGCCCCGGCGAACTGCTCTTCTACCTGGGCAGCGACACCCTCCGCAAGAACGGCCCCGAGGACCACCGCGTCGAGCGCATCACCAGCTTCGGCTACGAGGCCGACCGCGACGGCCTCGACCCCGTGCTCATGCTGATGGTCGTCCTGACGTTCGTCGCCCTGCTGATGCCCGTCGCCGTGTTCATCGCCACCGCCGTCCGCTTCGGCGGGGAGCGGCGCGACCGGCGGCTCGCCGCGCTACGGCTGGTCGGCGCGGACAGCAGGATGGTGCGCCGCATCGCGGCCGGAGAGGCACTGGCCGGCTCCCTCGTCGGGCTGGTCCTGGGCGCCGGTTTCTTCGCCGTCGGCCGCTCCCTGGTCGGCAGCGTCAGCCTGCGTCAGCGCAGCGTCTTCCCCGCCGACCTCGACCCGGCCCCCTGGCTGGTCGTCCTGGTCGCCCTCGCGGTGCCCGCGGCGGCCGTGGCCGTGACCCTGTTCGCGCTGCGCGGTGTGGTCATCGAGCCGCTGGGCGTGGTCCGCACGGCCAAGCCCTCCCGCCGTCGCATCTGGTGGCGGCTGCTGCTCCCGCTGGTCGGGCTCGGCCTGCTCGTGCCCATGGGCGGCCGCGGCAACGACCACGGCAGGTTCAACCAGTGGCAGGTCAGCGCCGGCGTGGTGCTGCTGCTCGTCGGGATCACGGTGCTGCTGCCCTGGCTGCTGGAGCGTTTCGTCGGGAGGATGTCCGGCGGCCCGGTCTCCTGGCAGCTCGCCGTACGCCGGCTCCAGGTCAGCAGCGGCAGCGCCGCCCGCCTGGTCAACGGCATCGCCGTCGCCGTCGCCGGAGCCATCGCCCTGCAGATGCTCTTCGCGGGCGTCGAGGGCGACTACACCAGGTCCACCGGCCAGGACCCCTCCAGGGCCGCCGTCGCCGTCATGGTCAACCGCGCGTCGGACGCGCCGATCGACGACCTCGCGCGGCGGATCGCCGCCGTCCCGGGCGTCACCCGCGCCGTCCCGCTGACCTCCGCGCAGGCCGCCCACCGGATGCCCGCGGAGGAGGAAGCCGTCCAGATCACCGTCGGCACCTGCGACGCGCTCGGGGAGGTCGCCGTGCTCGACTCCTGCACGGAGGGCGACGCCTTCATCCTGACCGGCCCGTCCTCCACGGGGATCTACGGAGGCACGGCGAAGCCCGGCGAGGAGCTGTTCGTCGGCAACATCCGGCGCTACGAGTCCGAGCCGGACGACCGGCCCGGTCCGGCGAAGTGGCAGGTCCCCGCGGGCACCCGTACGGTCCACGCCCGGGAGGATCCCGCCGGGCAGCTGCGCACGGGCCTGCTGGTGACCCCGTCGGTCGCGCCGAAGGAGCTGGGCGACTTCCCGGACGCGCGGATCTTCGTGCAGGTCGACGAGTCCGGTCCGGACGCCCTGGACCGGGCGCGCAACGCCGTCTTCCGGACGGACCCGTTCGTCACGGCGATGACGCTGCGCGACACCGAGCAGGCGGCCGGCTTCTCCTCGATCCGCACGGGGCTGTTCTTCGGTGCCGCCGCCGTGCTGGTCCTGATCGGCGGCAGCCTCTTCGTCTCGCAGCTGGAGCAGCTGCGCGAGCGCCGCCGGCTGCTGTCCTCGCTGGTCGCCTTCGGCACCAAGCGCTCGACGCTGAGCCTGTCGGTGCTCTGGCAGACGGCCGTGCCGATCGTGCTGGGTCTGGTGCTGGCGGCCGGGGTGGGCACCGCGCTGGGCGCCGTCCTGATGGGGATGGCCGCCCAGCCCGTCCGGATCGACTGGCCGTCGGTCCTCGGGATGACCGGGGTCGGCGCGGGTGTGGTGGTCGTGGTGACCCTGCTCAGCCTGCCGCCGCTGCTGCGGCTGATGCGCCCGGACGGCCTCCGTACGGAGTGACCCCGGCCCCCGCCCGACCCCCGTACGCCCGCTCCCGGCGACGCCCTAGTCGGTGGGCCAGACCGGGAGCGGGCGTACGGCTTCGCGCAGCGCGGCGGCGATCGCCCCGAACTCCTCCTGCCGGGCGGTCCCGGTCCGCATGGCCAGGGCGATCCGTCGGGACGGCGCGGGCTCGGCGAAGTACCCGGTGGACAGGTACTCGTTGCGGGCGGTCTCCAGCCGCAGCGCGGAGCGCGGCAACAGCGTCACCCCCAGTCCCCCGGCGACCAGTTGTACGAGGGTGGACAGTCCGGCGGCGGTCGTGGTGACGTCCGCCCCGGTGGTCCGCCCGGCTTCCCGGCAGATGTCGAGGGCCTGGTCGCGCAGGCAGTGCCCCTCGTCGAGCAGCAGCAACTGCAGGCCGCGCAGTTCCTCCAGCGGGATGTCCCGGCGCCCGGCCAGTGCGTGCTCCCGAGGTGCGAGCAGGACGAAGTCCTCGTCGAAGACGGGTAGTTCGGTGACCCCGGGGACCCCCAGCGGCACCGCCAGCAGGAGCAGGTCCAGGCGTCCGCCGGCCAGCCCCTCGAGCAGCGAGGCGGTCTGCTCCTCGTGCACCTGGAGGTCCATCCCCGGGTAGCGCCGGTGGAACAGCCCGAGCACGGTCGGCAGCAGGTACGGCGCCACCGTGGGGATCACCCCGAGCCGCAGCACCCCGGTGAAGGGCGCCCGTACCGCCTCGGCCTCCTCCAGCAGCCCGCCCATGGCGTCGAGCACCACCTGGGCCCGCGCCGCGATCCGCTCGCCCGCCGGGGAGAGCAGCACCTTGCGGGTGGTGCGCTCCAGCAACTGCACGCCGAGGGCCTCCTCCAGCGCGGAGACGGCTCCGGAGAGCGCGGGCTGGCTCATGCCGATGGCCGCGGCGGCGTCCCGGAAGTGCAGATGCTCGGCGACCGCCGCGAAGGCGCGCAGTTGCGCGAGCGTCGGTTGCTTCGCTCCCCTACTACTGACAGCCACTGATAGGTACCTCCGATCACCCGGAACAAGAGTAGCTATTTCTGTAATCAATGCAGGTGTGTCAGCATGTGAGATACGTCCAACCCCATCGGAAAACCCCCAAAAGGGTTATTTTCCACTGCATTAGGAGAGCGCGTGCTCACTGTTGGTGACAAGTTCCCCGCCTTCGACCTGACCGCCTGCGTCTCGCTCGAGGCCGGTTCCGAGTTCGCGCAGATCGACCACAAGACCTACGAGGGCAAGTGGAAGGTCATCTTCGCGTGGCCGCTGGACTTCACCTTCGTGTGCCCGACCGAGATCGCCGCGTTCGGCAAGCTGAACGAGGAGTTCGCCGACCGCGACGCGCAGATCCTCGGCTTCTCGCTCGACTCCGAGTACGTGCACCACGCCTGGCGCAAGGATCACGCCGACCTGCGTGACCTGCCCTTCCCGATGATGTCCGACATCAAGCGCGAGCTGTCGGCCGAGCTGGGCATCCTGGGCGAGGACGGCCTGCCGATGCGCGCCGTCTTCATCGTGGACCCGAACAACGAGATCCAGTTCTCGATGGTGACCGCCGGTTCCGTGGGCCGTAACCCCAAGGAGGTCCTGCGGGTCCTGGACGCCCTGCAGACCGACGAGCTGTGCCCGTGCAACTGGAACAAGGGTGACAGCACCATCGACGCCGGCGCGCTGCTGGCCGGTGAGTGACGGATGTCCCTCGACTCCCTGAAGTCGGCCATACCGGACTTCGCCAAGGACCTGAAGCTGAACCTCGGTTCGGTCATCGGCAACAGCGACCTCCCGCAGCAGCAGCTGTGGGGCACCGTCCTGTCCTGCGCGATCGCCGCCCGTTCGCCGCTCGTCCTGCGTGAGCTGGAGCCCGAGGCGAAGGCGAACCTCTCGCCGGAGGCGTACACCGCCGCCAAGTCCGCCGCCGCGGTCATGGCGATGAACAACGTCTTCTACCGCACCCGGCACCTGCTCTCCGACCCGGAGTACGGCACGCTGCGCGCGGGCCTGCGGATGAACGTCATCGGCAACCCGGGCGTGGAGAAGCTCGACTTCGAGCTGTGGTCGCTCGCGGTCTCCGCGATCAACGGCTGCGGCCAGTGCCTGGACTCGCACGAGCAGGTCCTGCGCAAGGCCGGCGTCGACCGCGAGACGATCCAGGAGGCCTTCAAGATCGCCTCCGTGATCCAGGCCGTCGCCGTCACCCTCGACGCCGAGGCCGCCCTCGCCGCCGAGTAACGGCACCCCGTACGCCAGCACGGTGCCCCGTGACCGGATCCGGTCACGGGGCACCGTGCTGTGTCAGCTCGTACGCAGCGCGGCCATCAGCGCCCGCACGTCCTCGGCCGCCGCGGCCACCAGGGCGTCCCGGGTGCCGGGCCCGTCCTCACTCACCCCGGGGAAGACCATCACCTGGACGGTGAACACCGCGCCGCCGTCACGGACGCGCAGCCGGAGGCCGTCACCGATCCCGGGGCGGGAGACGATGGCCTCCTCCCCGAGGCCGGGCATCGACTCCTGCTCGCCGCTGTCCCCGGCGAACCACCCGACGTCAGGGGAGTCGACGGCGAACTCCGGCGCCGGATCGGTCTTCTTGTGCAGTTCGACCACCGCCGTGACCTGGACGCTCCCGGTTGAGGACGGCCGTTCGCCGCCACGGGCGCACGACGCCCGGTCCAGCGCCGGATGCCGGCCGCCCGCCTTCGGTACGGCGTCCCCAAGAGGGCCCAGCAGCCCTTCCAGGGCCGGGGCCTTGAACTGGTCGCAGAGGTCCTCTGCGAACCGGTAGCGGATCTCCGGCTCGGCCGACAGGTCCCCGAAGGCGTAGAGCCCGCCCGCCCACAGTGCCGAGGTGGCCACCACGGCCACCACGGCCGAGCGCCAGGGTCGCGCCCGGACCGCTCCCTGTAACCGTGCGGGCTCGCTTTCCACGAGCTCGGCCGGGGCCGCGGGACCCCACTCCCCGTCGAGCTCGGGCTCCCCGATCATGTGCGCCCCCTACTTCTTGAGTGTGGCCATCAGCTCGCGCATGTCCTCGATCATCGCCGCCCGGACCGCGTCCACGTCGGTGGCGGCCCTACCGTTCGTCTCCGCGAAGTTGTCGGCGCCCGCTTCGACGGTGAACACCGCTCCGCCGTCCAGCACCTTGAGGATCAGCCAGTTGTCGCCGGCCATCGCGGTCATCACGGCACGCTCTCCGAGGTCCGGCACCGCTCCCGTGCGCCCACCGCCCGCAGAGGCGAGGTTGTGCGGGGACGGGGCGTCGAACTCGGCCGAGGGATCCGTCTTCTTGTGCGGGTCGGCCTCGACCACCACGGTGAAGTTTTTCCGCGCCCCGTCCCCGGCGAATCCGTTCCGCGGGAACGGTTCAGGACGTGACGTGGCCCTCGAGCTCGGCCTCGGGGGCCACGTTCAGGGCCGTCGAGCCGTGCGGGCCCGGCCCGATCATTCCGGATCCGAGGTGGTGCTGTTCCCGCGAGTACGCCTTCAGATAGCCCACCACCGTGTTGGTGACGGCCACCAGCGGCACCGCGACGACCGCCCCGCCGATGCCCGCGATCATGCCGCCGGCGGCCACCGAGAGCACCACCGCGAGCGGGTGCACCCGTACGGCCCGGCCGAGGATGAAGGGCTGGAGCACGTGGCCCTCGATCTGCTGCACCGCCAACACCACGAGCAGCACCATCAGGGCGGTGAACACGCCCTGGGTCACGAGCGCCACGACCACCGCGAGGGCTCCCGACACCACGGCGCCGACCAGCGGGATGAAGGCGAACAGGAAGATGAAGACGGCCAGCGGCACCGCCATCGGCACGTCCAGGAAGTAGATGCCGAGGCCGATGAAGATCGCGTCGATGAGGGCGACGATGACCGTGCCGCGCACGTACGCGGTCAGCGTGCGCCAGGCGCGCGGACCGGCACCGGCGACACCGGCGCGGGCGGCGGACGGGACCAGGCCCAGCGCCCAGTTCCAGATGCGCTTGCCGTCGTAGAGCAGGAACAGCGTGGAGAACATCGCGAGCAGAATGCCCGTCAGGACCTCGACGAGGACCGTCACGCCCTGCAGTCCGGCGGAGGTGATCTGCTCGGTGTTGGTACCGATGGTCTCGCTGAGGTTCTTCGCGATGTCGTTGATCTGCTTCTCGGTCACGTGGAACGGACTGTCCAGTGCCCAGAGCTTGAGCTCGTTGATGCCGTCGCGGACCCGGTCGGAGAGGTCGTCGAGGTTCTCCATGACCTGCCAGACCACGAACCAGCCGACGAGCCCGATGACCACGAAGCCGAGGATCGCCGTGACGGCCGTGGCCAGACCACGCGGCAGGCCCAGTCTGCGCAGCCGGACCACGAAGGGCTGGAGCATGGCGGTGACGAGCATGGCGGCGGCGAAGGCGAGGACGACCAGGCGGACTTCGCTGATCACCTTCATCAGCACCCAGAGCATCCCGGCGAGCAGCAACAGCCGCCAGCTGGCCTCGGCGGCGACGCGCATCCCCCAGGGGACGACGCTCGCCGGGTCGGGGCGCACGGGCGCGGCCGGGGCGGCGAGATGCGGCGCGGGGACCACGGGCGGGTAGGTGGGCGGCGCGGGCACGGTCGCCGCGGCGACGGCCCCGGCGGCGGACGCGTCCGCCGAGGCGCGCTCGGGCCCGGCGGGCCCCGGCAGGTCGCCCCTGGTCTCGGCCTCGACCTCGGCGCGCCGTTCGTTGAGCCGCGCCTCCATCCGGTTCAGCTTGTTCCCGAGCCGGCCGAGCCAGCCTTCCCTCTTCGCCATGTCGCTTTCCTTCCCCCGCCCCCGCTCTACGGGCTCACCTCGAAGACCGTACACGCGAGGAGCCCCGCACCGTAGGACGGTGCGGGGCTCCCCCGGGTTGTGCGGTGCCGCGACGCTCGCGTCGTCGCGGGCTTTCTAGTACCAGCCGTTGGCCTGGTGGAAGCTCCAGGCACCACAGGGGCTGCCGTAGCGGTCTTCCATGTAGTTCAGACCCCACTTGATCTGCGTGGCGGGGTTGGTGCGCCAGTCCGCGCCGGCCGAGGCCATCTTCGAACCGGGCAGCGCCTGGACCAGACCGTACGCGCCCGAGGACGAGTTGACGGCCTTGTAGTTCCAGGTGGATTCCTGGTTGATGATGTTCGAGAAGCACTGGAACTGCCCGGCCGGGACCATCTGCTGGGCGATGGCCTTGACCTGAGCGACCGTGTAGGAGCTCTGCGGGGCGAAGTCACCGGCGTCGCGGGCCGCGGAGCGGCTGGCGACCTCCTCCTTGGCCTCGCGTTCCTTCTTCTGCTTGGCCTCCGCCTCGGCCTTCTCCTTCTCGGCCTCGGCCTTCTTGGCCTTGGCGTCCTCGGCGGCCTGGACGCGCGCGGCCTCCTCGGCGGAACGCTTGGCGTCGACATCGGCGGCGTGGGCGATGGCATCGGCCTGCTGCGTCAGGGACGCGCTCTGGACCTGTGCCTGGTCGCCGACCGGGATGTCGGCGAGGAGAGTCGCGCCGGACGCGGTCGTCTCGAGATCGTTCGTGGGGTCGCCGGTGGCAACGCCTACGACTGCGCCGACGGTGGTGACCGCGGTGGCCGAAGCCACGGCGAACCCCCGGACCGAGATCCGGCTCACACGGTGTCCTTCCAGCAGCGTCCGCAGTGACCGCGCGGGCGCAAAAGTGCCCTCGACTCTGGCCTCCGTGGTTCTACGGTCACTGGAGGCGCGGGCCCGTGGGCAACCCCCTTACGGGGGCCGCCGCGTGAAGCTCCGGGCGGCATACGGCGTTCGGCTGTGGAGTTGTGGTGCTGCGCGTACCTCACGGGAGATACAGGTGTGCCGTATGCGGGGCCTGACGGAAAAGAGACTCTGCCGGAACGCGACACCGCAAGGCAATTCTCCGCTGCGTGTGAAAGGTCACACCAGGCATGTCGCTGCCGATTCGAGAAAAGACCTGTGCAGCACGACGCCGCCCGGCTAGGCTCTCGGGCCTTTGCCGGGCGGCGCCAACTCACCTTCCCGCTATGGGGTTTTTGACCGATACGACCCTCAGAGGTTCTCCAGCATCTCGGTGACCAGCGCGGCGATCGGGGAGCGCTCGGAACGCGTCAGCGTGATGTGGGCGAAGAGCGGGTGGCCCTTCAACTTCTCCACCACGGCGACGACTCCGTCGTACCGACCGACCCGCAGGTTGTCCCGCTGGGCGACATCGTGGGTCAGAACGACCCGCGAATTGGCGCCAATTCGGGACAGAACGGTCAGCAGGACATTGCGCTCCAGCGACTGCGCCTCGTCCACGATCACGAAGGCGTCGTGCAGCGAGCGACCTCGGATGTGCGTGAGCGGCAGGACCTCCAGCATCCCGCGGTTCAGCACCTCCTCGATGACCTCGCGCCCGGCGACCGCCGAGAGCGTGTCGAAGACCGCCTGCGCCCAGGGGCTCATCTTCTCGGAGGCGTCCCCGGGCAGATAGCCGAGGTCCTGACCGCCCACCGCGTACAGCGGCCGGAAGACCATCACCTTCTGGTGCTGCCTGCGCTCCAGGACCGCTTCCAGTCCCGCGCAGAGCGCCAGCGCCGACTTTCCGGTGCCGGCCCGGCCGCCCATCGAGATGATCCCGATCTCGGGGTCGAGGAGGAGGTCCAGCGCGATGCGCTGCTCGGCGCTGCGACCGTGCAGCCCGAAGGCCTCCCGGTCCCCGCGCACGAGCTTCACGTTGCCGTCCGCCGTGACGCGGCCGAGAGCCTTGCCGCGTTCCGACTGGAGGACCAGTCCGGTGTGCACGGGCAGTTCCGCGGCCTCCGGCACGTAGAGGCGGTCCTCCGAGTAGAGGAGGTCCACCTGTTCCCCGGAGAGGGCGAGATCGCTCATGCCCGTCCAGCCGGCGTCGGTGATCGCCAGTTCCGCGCGGTACTCCTCGGCGAGCAACCCCACGGAGGAGGCCTTGATGCGCAGCGGGAGGTCCTTCGAGACCACCGTGACGTCGTAGCCCTCGGCCTGGAGGTTGCGGGCGACCGCGAGGATCCGCGAGTCGTTGTCCCCCAACCTGAAGCCGGCGGGCAGGACGCTCGTGTCGGAGTGGTTGAGCTCGACGCGCAGGGTGCCGCCCAGATCGCCCAGCGGGATGGGGGCGTCCAGGCGACCGTTGCGAACCCGGAAGTCGTCGAGCAGGCGCAGGGCCTGACGCGCGAAGTAGCCGAGTTCGGGATGGTGCCTCTTAGCCTCCAGCTCGGTGATCACCACGATCGGGAGCACGACCTCGTGCTCGTCGAAGCGCGAGATCGCGTTGGGGTCTGCCAGCAGGACGCTGGTGTCGAGGACGTAGGTCCGCCTGTCTTGCAGGCGGCTCTTTGTGCTGGTCACCACGGAAGGACGTACCCCCTCGGAAGAGGTCGGGCCATGAAGACCGGACCGGTCATCGGCACCCATGCCAGGGCCGATTTCCGGCCCTCCACTCCGTCCGTGCGAACCGCACGTGCGTCCTGGTGCAAAGGGCCTCCCGGGCGGACGACCCCATGCCGTCCGCTGAGACTCGACACCCGTGGATCGGGCATCGACCTGAAAGGGATATTCCCCGAACAAGCCAGGCCATGCCATGGCATATGACGGACGCTCGGTGAATCCCTGGTGAAGGCTTCGAGGGGAGGGGGTGTCGGGACCCGAGGGGCTCAGGTGCCGTAGCGCCGGTGACGGGCCGCGTAGTCGCGCAGGGCCCGCAGGAAGTCGACCTTGCGGAAGGCCGGCCAGAAGACTTCGCAGAAGTAGTACTCGCTGTGCGCG
The DNA here is from genome assembly GCF_043201215.1 of Streptomyces sp. NPDC048331. Taxonomy (NCBI): domain Bacteria; kingdom Bacillati; phylum Actinomycetota; class Actinomycetes; order Kitasatosporales; family Streptomycetaceae; genus Streptomyces; species Streptomyces sp. NPDC048331. Next base: position 602,027 of record NZ_JBICYT010000001.1, read on the forward strand.
CTCTGCCACAGCATGAATCCGGACAGCCGCTGCTCGCCGCTGGTGCGGATCACGAGGTCCGGGTCCGGCTGGCCGCGCGTGTAGAGGTGCTCGGCGATGTGGTCGATGTCGAGGATCTCGGCGAGCTCCTCGAAGGAGGTGCCCTTGCGCGCGTGCTCCAGCAGCAGCGAGCGGACCGCGTCGGCGATCTCCTGGCGGCCTCCGTAGCCGACGGCGACGTTGACGAGTATCCCGTCGACGTCGTGGGTGGCCTGCTCGGCCTCCTTGAGGACGTTCTGCGTCCGGGCGGGCAGGATGTCGAGGTTGCCGACGTGGTGGACGCGCCAGCGGCCGTCCGCGGCGAGGCCCCGGACGGTGTTCTCGATGATGTTGAGCAGCGGCCGGAGCTCGACCTCCGGCCGGTCCAGGTTGTCCGTGGAGAGCATCCACAGGGTGACGACCTCGACGTCCGTCTCGGTGCACCAGCCCAGCATCTCGGAGATCTTGTCGGCGCCGGCCTGGTGGCCCTGCTCCGTCGTCCCTCCGGACGCCTTCGCCCAGCGGCGGTTCCCGTCCAGGATGACGCCGATGTGCTTGGGCGCCGCGTCATGGTCGAGGCGGCCTTCCACCCGGCGTGCATAAAGCCTGTACACCAGGTCGCGCAGCTTCACGATCTTCCAGCCCCTCCGTGCCTTGCCCCCGTGCGAAATGCGGTCCCACCCCCGAGTCCGCCACATTACTGCGCGCCGGGATGGGGTACCCAACTCGGTCTGTCACAACTCCGTGATAGGGAGGACAACGTGACTGATACCAATCCCTATCGGGCAGAGCCCTCGCGCTACGACTCCATGGAGTACCGGCGCACCGGCCACAGCGGCCTCAAGCTCCCCGCCATCTCCCTCGGCCTCTGGCACAACTTCGGCGACGACCGGTCCCTGGAGTCCCAGCGGGCGATCCTCCGCCGGGCCTTCGACCTCGGCATCACCCACTTCGACCTGGCGAACAACTACGGGCCGCCGCCCGGCTCGGCCGAGCTGAACTTCGGCAAGATCTTTTCGCAGGACTTCGCGGCCTACCGCGACGAGCTGATCCTCTCGACCAAGGCCGGCTACCTGATGCACCCCGGACCGTACGGCGAGTGGGGCAGCCGCAAGTACCTGCTCAGCTCGCTCGACGCCTCGCTGAAGCGGATGGGCGTGGACTACGTCGACATCTTCTACTCGCACCGCTTCGACCCGGAGACCCCGCTGGAGGAGACCATGGGCGCCCTCGCGTCCGCGGTCCAGCAGGGCAAGGCGCTCTACGTGGGTGTCTCCTCGTACACGGCGGAGCAGACGGCCGAGGCCGTGCGGATCCTGCGCGAGATGGGCGTGCGCCCGCTCATCCACCAGCCCTCCTACTCCATGATCAACCGCTGGACGGAGGAGGACGGCCTGCTGGACACCCTGGAGGACGCCGGCATGGGCTGCATCTCCTTCGCGCCGCTCGCGCAGGGCATGCTGACCGGCAAGTACCTGAAGGGCGTCCCGGCGGACTCGCGCGCGGCGCAGGGGAAGTCCCTCGACCCGGACCTGCTCTCGGACGAGGTGCTCCGCCGGCTGACCGGGCTGAACGAGATCGCGGCACGCCGCGGGCAGTCCCTCGCCCAGCTGGCGCTCAAGTGGGTGCTCCGCGACGACCGGATGACCTCGGCCCTGATCGGCGCGTCGAGCGTGCCGCAGTTGGAGGAGAACGTGGCCGCGCTGGCCTCCGCGCCGCTCACCGAGGCCGAGTTGAAGGAGATCGACTCCTTGGCCGTGTCCACCCCCGGCACCAACATCTGGGCCCAACGCGACTGACCTGCACGTTTGTCACGTCGCACGGCCGGGGAGCCGGAAAACGAAAAACGGGCCGGTCCGTGGGGGGGATACGGACCGGCCCGAGGGGGGGGTTCCACCATAACCCTTCGTAAAGCATGCTGCGTGCATTGGCGCAGGATGATTACGCTCCGAAACCGCCCAGCAGCACTCCGGTGAGCGCTCCGGCCGCCATGAAGGGGCCGAACGCGTACCCGTGATTCCGCTCGTCGGGGCTGCGCAGGAGCACGTACAGCCCGTACAGGGCCCCGTAGAACAGGCCGAGGAAGGCCCCCGCGGCCCATACCCCCCACCCGTACCACCCAAGAGCGACCCCCAGCGGGAGCGCCAGCTTGACGTCGCCGAAGCCCATGCCGGCGGGGTTGATCAGATGGAGCAGCAGATACGCCGCTCCGAGCGCGCCGCCGCCCAGCAGTGCGAGCCTCCAGGAGCCGGCGGAGCCGGGCGCGAGGGCGGCCGCCCCGAGCAGCGCGGCGACCGCGGCGGCGAGCGGCAGGGTCAGTACGTCGGGCAGCCGGTGCACGGCGCGGTCCACGAGCGAGAGCAGCACGACCGCCGGGGCGAGCCCCACGTAGGGCAGCGCCTCGGGCCGCGCCCCGACGGCAGCCGCGAGCACGGCGCAGAGCGCCCCGGCGAGGGCGGCGAGGGGGACCGCGCGCCTCCCGTAGACGTGCGGCACGGCGGACTCGGGGGGCGGGCCGCCCGGGCCCCGCACGAGGGCCTGCGCGGGAACCCGGCAGCGGGCCGGTCCGAGCCAGCCGCGCACCCGGTGCCCCTGCGGGCAGCGGTCGCGCCAAGGCTCCCCCGGCTCGACGGAGAACCGGTACGCGGCACGCGGCAGCAGCCATCCCGCGGCGGCGCCGTATCCGGCGGCAAGAACGATCAGGGCGACACCCATGCGGCGACGGTAGCGCCGACGGGTGCGCCGCGCGGGGCTTCCGGCGCTGTCCCTTCAGCGCGGCCCGTCCGGCGCTCGAGGACCGGGGCCGGGCGGAATCCGGGGAACGGTGGAAGGCCGGGTAGGGGACGGCTCCGCGCGGCGGCACCCCTTACGCTGGCCGGCATGGCGAACTGGCAGGACGGCTCCGGCACACTGCACGCCGGCGCGCACCGCATCCCTCTGGAGGTCGCCGCGTCCTACCGGGCCCGCACCCGGGGCCTGCTCGGGCGGGACGGGATCGACGGCGTGATGCTGCTGACCCCCGCGGCGAGCGTGCACACCTTCCGGATGCGGTTCGCGATCGATGTGGCGTACCTCGACCGCGAGTTCGGGGTGCTCGCCGTGGTCACCATGGCTCCGGGCCGGCTCGGACTGCCGCGGCCGCGCTCCCGGCACGTCCTGGAGTCGACGGCCGGCGCCATGGCGGACTGGGGCCTGCGGGCGGGAACCACCGTCAAGGTGGACGTACCCGGGCGTCTCACGCCCCGCTAGGCGAGGCTCCCCACTGGCAGTAGGTTGGGGCGGTTGAGCTGGGGCATCAGGGGAGCGGCATGACGGAGAACGCGCGGATCAAGGCGCTGGAGCAGATCATGCCGGCGACGCACGGCGCCGACGAGGACATCGACTGGCCGGCGGTGGAGGCCGTCTGGGGGACCCGGTTCCCGGCCGATTTCATCGCGTTCATGGGCCGCTTCGGCGCGGGCTCCATCAACGGCGAGGCCAGCATCCTGCTGCCGCTGCCCAAGCCCGGACTCCAGTGGGACCCGGCCGGGATGGCCGAGGAGACCGGCAACGCGCGGCAGACCTGGGAGGCGGAGGGCGGCCGCGCCGCCTTCGACGTGGACCCTGAGTCGATCATCGCCTGGGGTGTCACCGGCGGGTCGGACATCCTGTGCTGGCTCACCTCGGACCCCGACCCGGACCGGTGGCCGGTCCTGGTCTGCGGGCGGCACACCGCCGACTCCTTCGCCGTGTACCCGTACGGCATGGGCGAGTTCCTCTACCGGTTGTGCTCCGACGAGTTCGACGTGAGCCCCGTCAGCATCACCTTCTGGGACGGCGGCCACCTCAGCTTCGTGCACTGGCGCAAGGCCCAGCGGCGCTGGCAGGAGGGCCGCAACCCGGAGACGGGCGAGCCCGACCCGTACGCGGGCGAGTTCGCCGACTAGGCCGTCCCCGCGCCCGCGCCCACATCCGCGCCTGCGCCCGCACCCCGTAGAGCCCGTTCCTCGACCGGAACGGGCTTTTCGGTATGTCTACGCGCGTCCACTATTCGGATCACATATCGGAAAACACCATAGGGAATAGCGCCACTTGGAGCATTGACCACAAGTGGGCCCCCAATGGAATCAACCACCCCTCCCTCGGGAGAGAATTCCGGCCAACAGGCCATCGAGGGACACCTCCGCCTGGAGCAACTCATAAGTAATAACGGGATCCAAAAGAAAATCAGGGGAATACACCCGTGCGACGTAGAATTTCCGGCGCGACCGCCACCACGGCCGCGCTCGGTCTGCTGATACCACTGGCCGGATGTGGCGGCTCCGGAGGCGGCGCAGGTGACGACGTCACGCTGCACCTGGTCGCCGCGGAATACGGCGACAGCCCGGCCACCAGTTCCAAGCCCTACTGGGAGAAGATGGCGACCGATTTCAGCGAGGCGAACCCCGGAATCAAGCTGGACGTCCAGCTTCTGCCATGGGCCGACATCGACCGCGAGGTCTCTCGTATGGTCAAGGCCGACAAGGCGCCGGATGTGGCCCTGATGGGGTCCTACTCGGACTTCGCCGCCCAGGGGAAGCTGTATCCCGCGGACGAACTCCTCTCGGTCACCGCGGAGGCGAATTTCCTCCAGCCGCTCGCCGACGCGGGCTCCGTCGACAACAGTCTCTACGGCCTGCCGTTCGTGGCGAGCAGCCGTCTCCTCTTCTACAACGAGGCACTCTTCGCCAAGGCCGGCATCAAGGAGCCCCCGAAGACCTGGGCCGACCTCAAGGTCGACGCCAAGGCGCTCAAGGACAAGGGCGTCAAGTACCCCTACGCCCTGCCGCTCGGCCCGGAGGAGGCCCACGCCGAGGCGCTGATCTGGGAGCTGAGCAACGGCGGCGGCTATGCCGACAGCGCCGGCAACTACAGCCTGGCCTCGGAGCAGAACATCGCCACCTGGGACTGGGTCAAGCGGGAGATGGTCGGTCCCGGACTCACCGGTCCGACCCCGCCGTCGCAGCTGAACCGCGCCGACGCCTTCGCCGCCTTCCTGCGCGGGGAGGTCGGCATGGTCAACGGCTATCCCTCGCTCGCCCACGAGGCGCGCACCAAGGGCATCGGCGTCTCGACCACGTCCATGCCCGTCTCGGACAACCTCGGCACCGGGGTGCAGCCGCCCACCGTCGGTGTCGCCGACTGGATGATGGCCTTCAAGCAGAACGGCAAGCGCACGGAGATCGGCAAGTTCCTGGAGTTCATCTACCAGGACAAGAACCTGTCGGACTTCGCGGACCGCTACCACCTGCTGCCGTCCACGGTCACCGCCTCGCGCACCCCGGCCGGGGGCGGCCTGGACAAGAACGACACGCAGTTCCTGAACGCGCTGCGCGGCGCCCAGCTCTACCCGGTCGACGACCCGGCCTGGCTGACCGTCAGCGACACCATCAAGCGCAACATCGGCCGCGCGGTGGAACCGACCGGAAGCCCGAAGGGCGTTCTGGAGGACATCGCCCAACAGGCCGCCCAGGCCTCCAAGAAGCACTGAGAATTTTCTCGACACGGGACCTTCGACCCATGCCGCAGACCACCCTGTGCGGCACCATGGCCATTACGGCACTTGATCCAAGGCCTCGGCCCAGTCGCCCGACGAGCACCCACAAGGTGCACGGGGCGGCCGGCCTCCACCCGGACACTCAGCTCTGCGGCCCGTGGTTCGAGGCGAACGCCGTCCGGTACTGCTCGCAGCTGGAGTTCCAGCGCAGCGTGCCCCCGAGCGTTCCGTAGCCGGAGCGCGTGACCGACCACTCCACCGTGTACTCCCCGGTGTCGCACGCGATCCGCTTGCCGCCCGCGACCTTCTCGCGCCCGGTCGGCGGCTTTCCTGCCAGCTCCTTGCGCACTTCCCCGACCTTGACCCGGTCCGCGTCGCGCAGCACGGCGTGCACGACGATCGGGTGCGCGCCCTCCTTGACCGTCAACGCCTTCTTCACCACCGTCGAGTCCGACACCGACCAGGCGAACTCGTACGAGGGCAGCCAGGCCAGCGTCTTGGGGTCGCCGGAGCGACGCTCGTGGTCCGGCGCGGCCGCCGGCCCCGGGCGGGTGACCGTCCGGTACTGGACTCCGGGGTGGAAGCGCAGCTGCCCCTCCACCTTGTGCATCTCGTCCTTGGTCCACATCGACTTCATGGACTTCTCGCCGCCGGCCGGGTCCTGGAGGTACGGCCCGCCTTCCGCGGCGGTGGCGGCCTGGCCCAGGAGGGGCGCGAGGGCGGCGGAGGCGGTGGCGAGGGCGAGAGCGGCGATGCGGGTGCGCTTCATACCCGGTCCAACGGGCCCCGTGGCGCGCCGGAACGACGCCGGGCGCGCTTTCACCCGTACGGGAGCGGCCGGTCCGGCAGCAGTGGAATACGTGATGATCATCTCTCGTTCCCCCGTCCGAAGAGCAGGACAGGCCGATGGGGCGATCGACGGGGGATCCGATGGGCGCGTACGTGAGTGATGGCGTGGGCCGTGGCACGAGCGGCGGGGTGGGCGGCACGGTGGTGGCGGGCTGGGAGCCGGTGCGGGAGGAGTTCGCCGCCTTCGTGGCGGCCGAACCGCACTCCCCCGAGGCCCAGCTCGTGGTGCACCACCGGGGCCGGCGCGTGGTCGACCTGTGGTCGGGCGAGGACACCGACGGCGACACCGTCAGCGGGGTCTTCTCCATCACCAAGGGCGCGGCGCACCTCGTGGTGGCGCTGCTGGTGCAGGACGGCGTACTGGACCTGGACCGCCCGGTGTCCTCGTACTGGCCGGAGTTCACCGGGGACGGCAAGGAGCGGCTGACGCTGCGCGGGCTGCTGGCGCACCGGTCGGGGCTGATCGGCACGGACGGGGGCCTCGACCACGACGAGATCGCGGACGACGAGCTGATCGCGGCCCGGCTCGCCGCGCAGAAGCCGTTCTGGGAGCCGGGCGAGGCCTACGGCTACCACGCCTTCGTGATCGGCGCGCTGACCGGCGAGGTGGTCCGACGGGCGACCGGCAGGTCGATCCAGGAACTGTACGAGGAGCACGTGCGCGCCCCGTACGGACTGGACCTCTACATGGGCCTGCCGGCATCGCAGGAGGGTCGGTGGAAGCCGGTGCTGGAGATGCTGCCGACGCCCGCCCAGCGAGCGGCACAGGAGGCGGCGGGCCCGCTGCCGGAGCTGCTCGCGGTCGCCTTCAACGCGCACCGGGAGCCGCCGATGGACCTGGTCGCCCACGCCAACCACCCGAGGACCCGCGAGCTCGGCCCGGCCTCGGCGGGCGGCACCGGCTCGGCGCGCGGTGTCGCGGGCCTGTACGCGGCGGCGATCGGCGTGCTGGACGGTCGGGCTCCGCTGCTGGAGCCGGCCACGGCCGCCGAGTTCGCGCGGCTGCACACGCCGGGCCGGGACGCCGTGACCGCGGAGTCCGACCACTTCGGGCTGGGCTTCGAGCAGCAGCCCGCAGTGGGCCCCGGGGCCTTCGGGCACTCCGGCGCGGCGGGCGCCCAGGGCTTCGCCGACCCGGCCACGGGGATCGCGTACGGCTACACGCGCCGCCGTTTCGGCTTCCCCGGCGGGCGGGCCCCGGAGAACGACCGGCTGACGGCGGCGGTGCTCGGCGTGGCGCGGGGGCCGGAGTCCGCTCAGGCCTGACCGGTCTCGAAGCGGCTGATCCGGCCGCCGCCGGGGGCGATGACGAAGCGCCAGGTGGTGCGCATCTCGCCCCAGGTGTCGTTGCGGTAGTTCACGAGAAGGGTGCGGCCGCCGTCGGACTCGGACTGGACGTCCATGTGGCCGCCGGAGTCGAAGATCTCCCGGTCGATCCAGTCGTGCAGGTCGCGGTCCGAGCCGTCGTCGGACATGGTCGCGTCGGCGGTCAGGACCGCGAGGAAGGCGTCCTTGTCGTGCGCGTTGACGGCGGCGACGAGGGCGCCGACCACCGGGTCGGACAGTCTGGCGGGGGCGATGGCCACAGGAGCCTCCTGGTCGGGCGTACGTTCGTCCGTGCCCGACCAGGGAACAACGCGGGCGGGTCCGCGTCGTCGACCGTCACCCGTTCGCCCGGCGGACGGCGTGTCAGGAGAAGGTGTCAGCGCGCCTCGGCGGCGGTCCCGGCGTCGGGGGCGTCGGGGGTGGTGCGGACGGGGAAGCCGGTGGGCCGGCCCTGCTCCTTCAGCCAGGTGAGCACCTGGTCGAGGGCGTCGACGGTCTGGGCACGGTTGCCACCGCCGTCGTGGAAGAGCACGGTCGGGCCGTTGCCGATCTCGCGCTTGACGGCGTTCACGATGGCGGCCGTGCCCGGCTTGTCGAAGTCCTTGGTGTCGACGTTCCAGCCGAGCGGCCGCATGCCGTGCGCGGCGGCGATGCGCCGACTGTCGGGGGTGAACGCGCCGCCGGGGGCCCGGTAGTACTCGACCTTCGCGCCGCCGCCCGCGGCTTCCTCGATCAGCTTCTTCGCCTCCAGGATCTGTGCCTGCTGGTAGGCGACGGGCTTCTTGTCCATGGCCGTGTCGTGGTTCATGGTGTGGTCGCAGAGCCGGTGTCCGGCCGCGACCACCTTCTTCACCAGGTCGGGGTGGGCCTTGGCCTGCGGTCCGACCATGCAGAAGGTCGCCTTGACGTCGTGCCGCCGAAGGACGTCCAGCACCCTCGGGGTCCAGCGGGGGTCGGGGCCGTCGTCGATGGTGATGTTGACGGCGTTACCGCCGCTCTCGGACGCGTGGGCTATGCCCTCGGGTATCCCTTGAGGCTGTTGCCCGGGCCGACCGTCGTCGCCATGACCGGAGTGGTCGGTGGCGCCCGGCCGGGCCACGTTGTACTGGGAGGCGGTTCCGCCCGGCCCGACCAGGGATGCCACGCCCCACGCGGTCGCTGCCACGGCGGCGGCCGAGGCCACGACGACGGCACCGGCCCGGACGCCCTTCTTGTTCGCGCGCGCCAACAAACCCATGAACTGTCCTCCCCATCCGCTGTGCGAGCGTTCTCTGGATCAGGACGTTCATCGCAGGCGAGGAGTTCCAGCCAAATAGCCCATAAATTCGCTGTTATGGGACTCTTGGGACCGAAGGGACTTTAGTCCTTCATCGAGTTGCATACCTGCCCACACGAACACACGCGAAACGGGCAGGCCTTCGAACGTCACGCGATCCGGATCCCGAATCGGCGCATGCGCACGGAAGTTCACCGGGTGCCGCTCGCCCGGAATGGCCCTCACGGACTCCGTGGACGCGACGACGGCCGCGACGGACGACGGATCCGAGTGGCCGGTGGACAGCCGACCGCGCCGCGCCTCGGCCGGAAACTGGTGACGGAGGTCCCGGCGTCCCGCCCGGGCCGCCGCGCGTTCGTGGACGCATCCCCCACCCGCGGCCGGTCCGACGACCGGGCGCGGGACGAGGGCCGGGTGCGTGAGGACCGGGGCCGCGTCTTCGGCCCGCGGCACCGGGAGTACGACGGCGAGCGCATCGACGGCTTCGACCACGACATCGGCGCGGCGGACCAGGCGGCCTCGCGTACCGCACTCACGGCGTGGGGCCTGCGCCCTGACGCCTTCCTGCACCCCTGGGAGACCGACGATCCGGAGTAGGACCGCCCTCCGGGCAGCCGGTACGACCGTGGCGCCCGGACACGCCGGAAGGCGGCACCACCGGTCGTCCCGGTGGTGCCGCCTTCCTGGTGATGCCGGCGCTGGTGCGGCGCCGATGCCGGTGCGGAACCGACGCGGCGCGTGCCCGTCAGTGCGCGAGGGACTCCTGCGCCGCCGGCGCCGCCTTGTCACCGTCCGCGGAACCGGCCGGGGCGGCCGGACCCGCACCGCGGAGCGGGACCTCCTTGACGAACCAGGCCGCCGCGAAGCCCAGTACGGCGATGGCCGCGCCGAGCAGGAACGCCGAGTGCGTACCGGCGGCCACCGCGTGCTGGTAGGCGTCGCGTACCGCTTCGGGCAGCTTGGCCAGGCTCGCGGCGTCCAGCTGGGCACCGCCTGAGGCTTGGGCGGCCTCCGGGCCCAGGCGCTCGGTCATGGTGTCCGTGACCCGGGCGCTGAAGAGGGAGCCCATCAGGGCCACACCGAAGGAGCCGCCGAGCGTGCGGAAGAGGGTCGCCGAGGAGGAGGCGACGCCCATGTCCTTCATCTCGACGCTGTTCTGCGCGACCAGCATGGTGATCTGCATCAGGAAGCCGAGGCCGGCGCCGAGGACGGCCATGTAGAGGCCGGACACGAGGCGGGTGGTGTCGGTGTCCATGGTCGCGAGCAGGAACATCCCGACGACCATGAGCGCGCCACCGGCGATCGGGAACATCTTGTACTTGCCGCTGCTGGTGGTGACCCGGCCCGCGATCAGCGAGACGACCATCATCGAGAGCAGCATGGGCAGGAGCAGCAGACCCGAGTTGGTGGCGGAGGCGCCCTGCACCGACTGCTGGAACAGCGGGAGGTAGAGCACGCCGCCGAACATCGCGAAGCCGACGAGGAACCCGATCACCGACATCAGGGTGAAGTTGCGGCTGCGGAAGATGTGCAGCGGCATGACCGGCTCGGCGGCCTTGGTCTCCGCGTAGAGGAACGCGGCGGTCGACAGGACGCCGACGGCGATGAGGCCGAGGATCTCGACGGAGCCCCACGTGTACTCGTTGCCGCCCCAGGTCGTCACGAGGACGGTGGAGGTGATGGCGATGGTCAGCAGCGCGGCGCCGAGGTAGTCGATCTTGCCCCGCGCCCGCTTCTTGGGCAGGTGCAGCACGGCGGTGACCATGGCCAGCGCGACCGCGCCGAGCGGCAGGTTGATGTAGAAGGACCAGCGCCAGCCCCAGTGGTCGGTGATGGTGCCGCCGACCAGCGGGCCGCCGATCATGGCGAGGGCCATCACGCCGGCCATCATGCCCTGGTACTTGCCGCGCTCACGGGGCGGGATCAGGTCGCCGATGATCGCCATGACGCCGACCATCAGACCGCCGGCACCGAGGCCCTGGATCGCACGGAAGCCGATCAGCTGGCCCATGCTCTGAGCCATGCCGCTGAGCACGGAGCCGATCAGGAAGATGACGATCGAGGTGAGGAAGGAGCCCTTCCGCCCGTACATGTCGCCGAGCTTGCCCCAGATGGGGGTGGAGGCCGCGGTGGCCAGCGTGTAGGCGGTGACCACCCACGAGAGGTGCTCCAGACCGTGGAGCTCGCCGACGATCGTCGGCATCGCGGTGCCGATGATCATGTTGTCGAGCATCGCCAGCAGCATCGCGATCATGAGTGCCATGAGGACGACCCGTACGCTGCGCGGCTTCACCTCCTCCGAGGTCCCCGCAGGCTTGACTGTGTCCACCATGTCCACTCCCCTGGCCCTACCGGCCCTGCTTCTCGCACTACGTCCCGCACCGGCACTTACTTGCCGCCCGGCTAGTTCACTACACTGGGGACGGTAGACCCGCAACTAGCCGGGCGTCAAGTAAGTAATTGGGGAGAGCCATGTCCAGCAGCAGTCCGCAGCGCCGCCGTGGCGACACGCGTCAGCGCATCCAGGACGTCGCACTGGAGCTCTTCGCCGAACAGGGGTACGAGAAGACGTCGCTGCGCGAGATCGCGGAGCGGCTGGAGGTCACGAAGGCGGCGCTGTACTACCACTTCAAGACCAAGGAAGACATCATCATCAGCATCTTCGAGGACCTGACCCGGCCCATCGACGAGCTGATCACGTGGGCGGAGAGCCAGCCGCGCACCCTGGAGACCAAGCGCGAGGTGCTGCGCCGCTACAGCGAGGCGATGGCGGGCGGCGCCGTGCTGTACCGCTTCATGCAGGAGAACCAGGCGACGACGCGCGAGCTCCCCATCGGACAGACGGTGAAGAAGCGGCTCTTCACCCTGGTGGAACTGCTCCGCACGGAGGACGGCCCGCTGGAGGACCAGGTGCGCTGCGTCAGCGCGCTGTTCACGCTGCACGCCGGGATGATGTTCCTCCAGCACGTGGAGGGCGACCCGGAGGAGACCCGCCTGGCCGCCCTGAAGGTCGCCACGGACCTCATCACCCAGGCCCACGACGAGGACTCCTGACCCTCCGCCGGGCGGCAGGTGGAGGGCGGAGGGCGCGGGGTCGGGGGCGAGGTCGGGGGGCCGGGCGCGGGGCCGGGCGCGGGGCCGGGGGGCTCAGGCGAGTCGGCGATCCTCGGCGGCGATCGGGACGTCGTTGACGCTCGCCTCGCGCCGGCGCATCAGGCCGTCCTCCGCGAACTCCCACTGCTCGTTGCCGTGGCTGCGCCACCACTGCCCGGCCGCGTCGTGCCACTCGTACTCGAAGCGGACGGAGATGCGGTTGCCGGTGAACGCCCACAGCTCCTTGCGGAGCCGGTAGTCCAGCTCGCGCTCCCACTTGTCGGCGAGGAACGCGCGGATCTCGGCGCGGCCGGTGAGGAAGCGGTCGCGGTTCCGCCAGACCGAGTCCCCGGTGTACGCGAGGGCGACCCGCTCGGGATCACGGCTGTTCCACGCGTCCTCGGCGGCCTGGACCTTGAGGCGCGCGGACTCCTCGGTGAAGGGCGGCAGGGGCGGTCGTACGGCGGGGGCGTCGGTCATGACGGTCACCTCTCAGCGGGGAGAACGAGCGTTCTCGCACTCCCCGGACGATAGAGAACGCACGTTCTCCACGCAAGGTCGATCTGGACTACGCTGCCCGCATGGACGACGAAGAGGCCCGCGCCCGACTCCTGGACGCGGCGGAGGAGCTGTTCTACCGACACGGCATCCAGGCCGTCGGCATGGACCGGATCCGCACCGCCTCCGGTGTCCCCCTCAAGCGCCTGTACCGACTCTTCCCGGCGAAGGAGTCCCTGGTCGCCGCCTACCTGGAACGCCGCGACCGCCGCTGGCTGGACTCCCTGCGCACCACCGCCGCGGCCCCGGCGGAGCCGCGGGCGCGCGTGCTCGCGGTCTTCGACTGGCTGGCGGCTTGGTTCACCGAGCCCGACTTCCGGGGCTGCGCGTTCCTCAACGCGTACGGGGAGCTGGGCGCGGCCGCCCCGGAGATCGTCCGCGTCCACAAGGCGGAACTCCACGCCCTGCTGGCCGACCTGACCGCCGACCTGACCGCCGACCCCGCCCTCGCCGACCGGCTCCTGATCCTGACCGAGGGGGCGACGACGGTGGCCGCACTCGCCCCCGGCCCGGAACCGGCCCACCGAGCCCGCGAGATCGCGGAGCTCCTCCTGGACAAGTGATGCAGGTCACATCCATCCGGCGCGCCAGGCTGTCACATCCGGACCGTGATTTCTGTCAGAGCTGTGTAACCGTCGGCACGGCAAGGAGATCACCATGGAAGCGCGCCTCAACCTCTTCGGCAACGCGGTCGCGACCAAGTTCGGCCGGTACATCAACTCCGCGGGCAAGGCCATCTCGGACTCGACCCTCCCGCACGCCACGCAGGAACTGGTGAAGCTCCGGGCCAGCCAGATCAACGGCTGCGGCTTCTGCACCGACATGCACTTCAAGGACGCCTCGCACGCCGGGGAGGACGCGGTACGGCTCAACCTGGTCGCCGCCTGGCGCGAGGCCAAGGTGTTCACCGAAGCCGAGCGGGCGGCCCTGGAGCTGACCGAGCAGGGCACGCGCATCGCCGACGCGGCCGGCGGCGTCACGGACGAGGCGTGGGCCGAAGCGGCCAAGCACTACGACGAGGACCAACTGGCGGCACTGGTCTCCCTTATCGCCCTGATCAACGCCTACAACCGCTTGAACGTGATCGTCCAGCAGCCGGCGGGCGACTACCAGCCGGGCCAGTTCGGCTGAGCGGGGGCACGGATCCGGCCCCGACAGGGGAGGGGCCGGATCCCTCGCACCCCGGAAGACTCCCGATCATGGAGGGAGTCCACACACCCCGGGGGAACCGATGCCCGCTCGCACGCTCGTCCGCCTGACCTTCGCGAACCCGGCTTCGCTGATCTACCTGGGCCTCGTCGCCGCCGCGGTGGCCTTCGCGACGGCCGTCACGCTGTTCGCCCCGGACCCCGGCCTCGTATGGGTCCTGCCCGCCTTGTGAGCGTTCCCGCTGTTCCTGCTCGTGGGACTGGCGCACGGCGCGGCCCTCGGGAACGGCGAGCCCGCGACGTGGCTGTTCATCACGGAGCTCGTCCTGTGCGTACTGACCCAGTCGCTCGCCCTGGGCACGATCGTGGAAGCCTCCCGGGGCCGCCTCCGCCGCGGCACTCGCGGCACTCCGACCGGCTGGTCGAGCCCGGCGGACAAGCACGGGCGACCCGGCCGAGGCACACGGCCCTCAGGCCCCGCCGGCTGAGTGCACCACGGCCGCCATGCACCGCATCGCCGTGCAGCGGGCGCCGAGGTACCCGAGGTACCGCTTCCCTGGCGCCTGCGCGACGGCTGGCCGGCTGATCCGGGGCGTCAAGCGAGCAAGGCCCGCCACCTGCCTGCCGGCCCCCGAGGACACGACTCCGACCGCCCGCCGCAGTCCTCGCCGGTGCGGCGATACGCGGCAGGGGGTGGGCGGAGCGGTCAGCCACCCGAGCTGCGGGGGAAGGTGATCTCGACACGGCGGTTCTTCTTGCGGCCTTCTTCGGTGCTGTTGTCGGCGATGGGGTAGTCCTCGCTGTAGCCGCGCACATCGAAGACGACACCGGGATTGGTGACGGTCTTGGCCAGCTCGGCCTGCACGGCATCGGCGCGCTGCTTGGACAGCTCCTTGCCGTGCTCGTAGCTGCCCTGGTCGTCGGTGAAACCGAAGACGCGGATGCGGGTGGCCTTCTGCGTGTTGATCTCGTTGGCGATGGCCTGGATCCGGGCGGCGGCCTGCGCGTTGAAGACGGCACTGTTCTCGGGGAACAACACCTCCGACTGCAGCGCCATCATGACGGTCTGATTGGTCTCCTGCCGCCGCTGCTCCCCACCGAGGTCTTCGACGACCTCGGCGATGTCCAGCACCTTGATCGGAGCGAGGGTTCCACCCTGGGGAATCTTGAGTCCGGGCGCGTCGGAGTCGATCTGCACGGGTGCGGCGGCGGAGGGTTCGGTGCCGGGGGGTACGGACGGCTTGACGTCGTCGGCGTGGGCTGCCGCCACACCGACTGCTTGAACGCCGGCGATGACGAGCCCGACGACAGCCGTAGCGGCAAGGACGCGGTGGCGTTTGGTCATGAGGTCACCCGGAGAGTTTGACGGTCGTCGTGGCGAAGGTGGGGAGGCTGAGGTCCACCTCGGCGGTGGTGGCCGGCGGAGCGGGGAACTGCGCGAAGAACGGCATGGTCTGGCCGGCTTCGATGATGTTTAGCCCGGTCGTACACAGGCACCGGCCATCGGTGTCTCGGAGCACGTAGTACCTCTTCTTGCCGACCTTGTCGACAAGGGTCACACCGGCTACGGATACGCCACTGGCGTTCAGCTCGTTTCCGCGCCACGGCGCGGTGTTCACGTACGCGGCGCTGCCGGTGTTCTTCAACTGGCCTTCGACGGTGAGGAACCCTCCGGCGTCCCGGACGGCCTTGTTGATCGTCAGTACCATGTTCGCCTCACCGTTCACCGTAGCGAGGACTTGCGGCGCCGGGGCGCCCGTGGTCTTCGTCGCTCCGGACGAAGACGTCTCGCCGCCGCCCTGCGGCTTCGCCGACGACGACGCAGCGGGCTTGTCGGACTTCCCTTCGCCCCCACACCCGGTCAGGGCAAGGGCCAGGACCGCCACCATCCCCACAGCCGCCTTCCCGTGGGCCGCGCGCCGCCGAACACTCATGTACTTGGCTTCCTTGTCTCTCGGTCGTCAGTCGATCAGGCGTATGTCGAACAGGGCCGCAGCCAGCGAACGCCAAGGGCGCGGTCGGGCGGGGTTGTAGTCCACGACGACCCCTTTGTCGCAGGAGAACTTGATCGGGCCGGGTGCCGTAGGCGTCGAGCCGTCACCGCTTCCCGACTCCCCGGGT
Source organism: Streptomyces sp. NPDC048331 (assembly GCF_043201215.1). Classification (NCBI taxonomy): domain Bacteria; kingdom Bacillati; phylum Actinomycetota; class Actinomycetes; order Kitasatosporales; family Streptomycetaceae; genus Streptomyces; species Streptomyces sp. NPDC048331. The sequence goes on from NZ_JBICYT010000001.1 coordinate 617,931, forward strand.
CGGACGTGGCAACGAGGAACGATCTCCGCTGTCGCGTCCGCTGCTCCGTGCTTCCCACTCGTCCCGGGAACGACGGAGTCCCCGACCGTTCCGTTCGTCGTCGACCGGACGCTGAACCGGGTCCCCGACGCGTCGCACTCCACCGTCGCGTCATTCAGTGCAGCAAAGTCGTGCGCTGCCCCACAAGCGGCGCTGGACAAGTCGAATCGATTGCCCAGCAGGACCTGCTCCCACTCCTCCGGGGAGAGGGCCGTCAGGTCGATACCGGGCACCAGGGTGTCTCTGGCCTCGCGGGCGGCGGCGAGCGCGGCCGCGTCCGCAGCTCCTTGCGCGTTGCTACGGACGATCCCCGCCTTGCCGATGGTGAAGTACGCCAGAGCGGCAAAGAGAAGACCCGCAATGACTACGACGTAGATGGGGAATGCCTGACCGCGGTCGCCGCCGAACCGACGCCATGTCATTTTCCTGCTGTGATACTCGCGACGGCCGCAGTGATCTTGGTGGTGATGGCCTGACCGATGCCCGTACCGATGATCGCGCCGATGATCACCACGACCACCAGGATGATGCCCAGGTACTCGAAGGCGGTCTGGCCGCGGTCGAGGTTCGCGTGGCGCTTGCGGAGCCTCGTCACGGCCGTGTCCGTCCAGCCGCTCACCCTGATCCGTGCCTCCACGGCGGCCTTCAGCAGCGTGTTCTGTGACATGGGGGTTCCCTCCCGGGCCGGTACCGGTGTCGATCTGCGGACGGTACGGCGAGTCACCGGTCGTCACCAAGGGTCCCGGGGCCCAATTACGGACCCACTGCGCACTCTGTCTACCCATGACCGGTCACTCCTGGACGGGCGGTTCCCAGCCAGCGGGCTATCGCCTCGCTTCGGGTGGCGCTCCGGAGCTTCGCGAAGATGCGGTTGATGTGGTTCTTGACCGTCTTCTCGCTGATGAAGCAGGCGGCCGCGATCTGCTGATTGCTCATCCCGGACGCGATCAGATCCATGATCTCCACCTCCCGGGAACTCAGCCCGAAGACAACAGAGTTGTGCATCCGCTCCGAAGACTGTGCCACAGATCGTTGCGGATGCGAAGAGGTCCGGAGTTCCGTGAGGAGAGCGCTCGCCGCCGTCGGGGTGAAGTGGGGGCGGCCCAGCGGGGCGTCTCGTACCGCCCTCAGCAGGTCGTCCGTCGTGAACTCGCCGTGCACGAGGTAGCCGCCGGCGCCCAACAGCAGTGCCTCGCAGATGATTTCGGCTTCCCTGCTGTACGTCAGCATCAGTACGGGAGCCAGCTGCACCAGGTGCGGCAGCGCCGAGATACCGTCCACCCCCGGCATCCGGACGTCCAGCAGGATCACGTCCGGCGCGTGCCGGCGGGTCAGGCTCAGTGCCTCGCGGCCGTCCGCCGCCTGGGCGACGACGTCGAGGTCCTCGGCCGTGCGCAGCAGCGCCGCCAGACCTGCCCTGATGACCGGGTTGCCGTCGGCGATGAGCACGCTCAGCCGGGCCACGGCTCAGCCACCCCCGAAGAGCGCGCCGAAGTCGACGTTCGCGCCGTACACGAAGCCGCACACGAGCAGGATGAGCGTGCCCGGCAACATGAACATGGTCACGGCGAACGTCGCCTTGGGGATGGCCCGTGCGGCACGCCTGCGGGCGTTCTGGGCGTCCGTGCGGCGCATGTCCTCGGCGATCGCGATCAGGGTCTCGACGATCGGCGAGCCGAGCTCCTCGCCCTGTTGGAGGGCCGTGACGAACTGCGCGACCTGTTCGCTGTCATTGCGTCGCCGCAGCTCGTCGAACGCCTCGCGGCGGCTGACGCCCATGTCCATCTGCTGGAGCGTGATGCGGATCTCGTCCGCCCACGGCCCCTCGTACTTGTCCGCCACCCGGGCCAGCGCCTGCCGGAAGCCCAGTCCGGCGCTGACGACGACCGCGAGTACGTCCAGGAAGTCGGGCAGGGTGCGTTCGATGTGGTCGCGGCGGATCCGGATGGCCGACCACAGGCCGACCTCGATCCAGAAGAGCCCGAAGGCCACCATGAGCAGGGCGACGACCAACTGGCCGTTGATCAGCATCGAGAAGGCACCCAGGGCGCCCAGGGCCCCGTACACCGCTCGCCGCGCCGCGTACCGGTCGATCGTCAGACCGGCCGGGTTGCCCGCCATGTCGATCTGGCGGCGCTTGCGTGACACCCGGGCCGGGCCCATGAGGCGCAGGACCGCGGGGGCCCAGCGGATGCCCATGCGGTCGACGAGGGAGCCGACCGCCGTCGTGCGGGTGGCTCCGACCTCCAGGGCGAGCGCGAGGTCCGTGGGCAGTTTCACGTCCGCGCGGTAGAGGCGGATGCCCTGGAACGCGCCGAGGACGGACAGGGCCACGGCCAGTGCGAGAAGGAGTCCGATCATCGTCCCGTCCGCCCCCTCACACGTCGATCTTCGACAGGCGGCGGATGAGGATGAATCCGAGGGCGAAGAGACCGAGGGCGATGAGTACGGCCGTCTGGCCGATGAACGCGCCCGTCATCCGGTCCAGGGCACCCGGCATCATCATGTCGACCAGGAGCAGTGAGCCGAGGCCGATGGACGGTACGAGGTAGGCCGTCACCGTCACCTGGGACAGCTGGGTGCGGATCTCGCGACGGGTCTCCTTGCGCTGCTCCAGTGTCACCGTGAGGTTGCGCAGGCTGTCCACGATCGCGCCGCCCGCCCGGGCCGACAGGACGAGGGTGGAGACCAGGACGACGAGTTCACGGGACGGGAGGCGTTCCGTCAGCTCCCCCAGGGATTCCTCGATGGAGTGGCCCACGGCGAGGCGGTCGGCGACGCGCCCCAGCTCCTCGCCGGCCGGGGCCTCTAGTTCCTCGGCCGCGATCCCGATGGCCGTACGCAGGGCCAGGCCGGCCTGGGTGGCGTTGGCGAGGATGCGAGCCAGGTCGGGCAGCTGGTTGATGAATCGCTCCGTACGCCGCGCACGCTGCCAGTTGAGGAAGGCGTTCGCCGCCCAGACGCCGATCGCACCGGCCACCGGGCCGAAGAAGGGCGCGAGGAGGGAGGACGCGATGAGCCAGACTCCCGCGATCGACGCCAGCATGTAGACGAAGAACTCGCCGGGCGTGAGGTCCAGGCCGGTGGTCGCCAGTTTCAGCTCGATACGGCGGCCGAGTTTCGTCCTGCGCAGCCGCCGGTCGACCGTCGGGAAACGGCGCCGACGGCCCAGGGGCTCCGGTAGGCCGCTCGCCGAGAGCCGCTCGATCAGTGCGGCCCGCTGGGCGCGCCCGGCGAGGTACGCCTGGAGGCCGGCGACGACGAGTACGCAGGCGAGCAGCGTGGCGCCGAGGGTGGTGAGGATCAGTGGGTTCACAGGGCGGTCCGGGTGATGCGGGCGGTCAGGGGGTCCTCGGGTGCGACACCGAAGGCCTGCGGGATGGGCTGGTTGTTCATGTAGAGGCGCTCGGCGATCCGGCGGGGCAGCGGGTAGTACTCGAAGTAGCCGTGGACGCGACCGTCCGCCCGCATCGGCTGCGCCCCGAAGCGGCAGACCGTGGTGATCCGGAAGGGTTCGCGGCCGTGCGATTCGAGGACGGAGATCTCGGTGATGCGGCGCGAGCCGTCGCCGAACCGGGTCAGCTGGACGATGACGTTCACCGCGCTGTTGATCTGGTCCTGGAGCGCCTCGAAGGGGATCTCGACCTCCGACATGGAGGCGAGGGTCTGCAGACGCATCAGCGCGTCCGAGGAGCTGTTGGCGTGGACGGTGGCCAGCGAGCCGTCGTGACCGGTGGACATCGCCTGGAGCATGTCGAGGGTCTCGCCACCGCGGACCTCGCCGACGATGATGCGGTCGGGGCGCATGCGTAGGGAGTTGCGTACGAGGTCGCGGATGGTGATCTGGCCCTTGCCCTCCACGTTCGCGGGCCGCGATTCGAGGCGGATGACGTGGGCCTGCTGGAGCTGGAGTTCGGCCGAGTCCTCGATGGTGATGATGCGTTCGCCCTCCGGAATCAGGCCGGAGAGGGCGTTGAGGAGGGTGGTCTTGCCGGTGCCGGTGGCTCCGGAGACGATCACGTTCATCTTCGCGCCGACCAGCCCGGACAGCAGGATCAGCATCTGCTCGTCGAGCGAACCGAGGGCGATCATCTCGTGCAGCGTGAAGGCGCGCGGGAAGCGGCGGATGGTGAGGGTGGCGCCGGTCAGGGAGAGCGGCGGGATGATGACGTTGACGCGCTCGCCGCTGGGCAGGCGTGCGTCGACCATCGGATTGGCCTCGTCCACGCGCCGGTTGACGGTGGAGACGATGCGTTCGATGGTCTGCATGAGCTGTTCGTGCGAGGCGAAGCGGATGGGGAGCTGTTCGACCCGGCCGGCGCGCTCCACGTAGATGTGGTCGGGGCCGTTGACCATGATCTCGGAGATCGAGGCGTCTTCGAGGAGCGGTTCCAGGACGCCGAGCCCGAGGGCCTCGTCGACGACGCGACGGATCAGTTGGGCGCGCTCCACCGTGGAGAGTACGGGGCCTTCGCGGCTGATGATGTGGCCGAGTACGCGCTCCAGGCGCGCCCTGCGCTCGGCGGGCGCGAGCGCGGACATCTCGGCGAGGTCGATCTCCTCCAGCAGCTTCGCGCGGTAGGAGGAGACCAGCCGGCCGTCCTCGCGGGAGTTGTGGTGGTCGTCCGGTGTGTTGACCCGGGAACGCAGGCTCATGGTCCGGTCACCTTCGGGTCGTCGTTGGGCATGACTGCCGTTGCCTTGGCGTCGGAGATGTCGAGTCCGGGGATGATCGCGTTGATCTTGATGGTGGCGACGGCGGTGACGGCGTCGTCCGTCGTGCTCACCTTGACGTCAGCTCCGATTCCTTCCCTGACGGCCGCCACACCCGCCGCCTCGCCACGGCCCGGGTGTTGGGCCTCCACCCGCGCCGCCGTGCGCGCGGCCGTGTCCGCCTGCTCGTGGACGTACGCCACCCAGCCCAGCTGGATCCCGCACAGCGCGACGAAGAGCAGGATGGGCACGAAGCCGATGTATTCGAGGGCCACTTGACCCCGGTCGGAGCGGAAGCGTCGCCTCATGTCACTTCGCCTCCTTCTCCAGCGCCGCGCCGCCACGGCCTTCGATCCGGTCGAAGCTGAGGCCGGGGAAGAGGATCGGGACGCCCAGGCTGACCTTCGCCCGGTAGATGTCCCCGGACGTACCGCAATGCACCTCGAGGCCCCACGACTCCCCGATGTGCTCCTTCGCAGCCGCGACACAGGCGTCATCGCCCTTCACCGCCCCCGCCCGCGCCGCCTCGTCCGCCGCGTTGCCCGCCAGGGAGAACGCGTAGCCGATCAGTACGCACTCCCACACCGCCGCCACCAGCAGCAGGATCAGCGGCACCGTGCCCACGAACTCGATCGCCACCTGGCCCCGGTCCCCGCGGCCCGGTCTGCGGGCGGGCACGCGTCAGCCCTCCCGGCCGCGGCGCAGGCGGGCCACCGGGCCCGACGCGCGGACCGCGAGCGAGGCGCCCGGGCCGGTGGTGGTGGTCGGGGTGGGGTCCGGGGTCGACAGGAGGCCGAGTTCGCCGGCCAGGGTCCACAGGGCCTGTTTGACCGTCGAGCGGTTGTCGAGGTCCTGGACGCGGCCCGCGTCGACCACGGCCTGGAGTTCCTTGAACGCGGCCGGGACCGGGGTGCGGGTGGCGCGGGTCTTGGTGATCTTCTCGATCAGGGCGGGCTGGATCTCCGTGTGCTTGCTCCAGCGGTTGACGACCATCGCGGTGTCCTCCGCCTTGCGCACCTGGAGCCGTTCCCACATCCGGACCATCCGCTTCGCCGCCCGCACCGCGACCACGTCCGGGGTGGTGACCAGCACCGCCACGTCCGCCATCTCCACGACGGCCGCGTTGGCCCCGGTGACCTGGGTGCCGCAGTCGACGACGACGAGTTCGTAGCGGCTGCGCAGGGCTCCGACGATGTGCCGGGCGGCCCGGTCGTCGACCTCCTCGCCGCGCTCCCCGTCGGCCGGGGCCAGCAGCAGCGCCAGGCCCGAGGCGTCGTCGTAGACGGCGTCCTGGAGGACCCGGGGCGAGATGTCCTGGATCCCGGCGAGGTCCGCGACCGAGCGCCGGAACTGCACGTCGAGGTACGAGCCCACGTCGCCCGCCTGGAGGTCCAGGTCCACCAGTGCGGTACGCCGCCCGGAGGCGGCCGCGGCCAGCGCGAACTGCACGGCCGTGAAGGTGGTGCCCACGCCGCCCTTGGCTCCGGTGACCGTGACGACCCGGCCGCCCGGACCGGTGAAGACGTCGGCGGAGGCGCCGCCGCCGAGGTGGCGGCGTACGCCCACGGACCACTGGGCGGCGGCCTGGACGCGGGCCGCGAGCTCCTCGTAGGAGAGCGGGAGGCCGATCAGGCCGCGGGCGCCCGAGTCCATGGCGGCGGAGAAGAGCCCGGGGCCGGCGTCCGAGGAGACCAGGACGACGCCCACCGCCGGGAAGCGCAGGGCGACCTCCCGGATGAGTTCCAGGGCGGGGACCGGACCGATCCGCTCGTGGACGAGGACGACCTCGGGGAGTTCGTCGATGGAGTCGGCGGCCAGCCGGGCGAGGGTGTCCAGGAGCGTGGTCGCGTCCGGGACGGGGGCGGCCGGCTCGGCGGCCGGGAGCTGGCTGAGCAGTGTCACGATGGCGCGTGCGGCGTCCGGGTCGCCGACCGCGGGGAGGATTCGGGTGGTCATCCGGGCCTCACCTGTCCCCGTCGAGGGTGTACGTGCGGTCGCCCGGGGTGGGCGCCGAGTCGGTGCCGGGGGCCACCAGGGCCAGGCGTACGTGCTCCGCGAAGGACTCGGCGTACGCGACGCGCTGGGTGTCCTTGGTGCTCAGGGCGAAGGTGATCGGAACGGCTTCGGCGGGGCCCTTGCGGTCGCTGTCCTTGTCCAGGGCGGTGAGCTTGCCGACGCCCAGGACCCGGGCGTTGGCGACGATGATCACCGACCGCGAGGGGTCGGTGTCCTTGGCGCCCTTGAAGGTGGCGAGGATGTTGACCTTGGCGCCGGAGGTGATCTTCCCGGCCACGCCCGTGGCCGCGTCGATCATGATGGCGATCTCCTGCTCACCGGGCTGCAGCTGCGGCCGGTCGACGAACATGTCCGCCTGGAGCAGCGAGCCCTTCTTCAGCGTGGTGAGCGCGATCTTGTCCTTGAGCGCGCCGAGGTCGGAGACCGCGGTGTCGGACAGCCACCTCTTGGGGATCCTGACCTCCTCGAACTGCCCGGCCGACAGCGGGCTGTACGGGGCTATGTCGCCCTTGGCCCGGTACGCGACGACCTCGGCGCCGACCTTGGAATTGACGTCGCCGATCACCACGAGGACTCCGGCGAAGGCGCCCAGTGCGCACAGGACCGAGAGGAGCAGCAGGATGACGCCGCGGCGCTGGCGTGAGTTCATGGGCCTTACCTACCTCGCCGTTCTTCATTCATTCGTGCGTTCGAGTGATCAGGGTCTGGAACGGGCGGTGCTCGCGGGTGCGGACGGCGGCGGTGCGGTGAGCGGCGCCGCGCAGAAGCCGCAGCGGTCGCCGATGAGTTCGAGGCCGCACCAGCGGCACTCCTCCCGACGGACCGAGGCGACCAGTTGGTAGAGCACGGACAGGTCCGGGATGCCGGCGGCGAACTCGACGAGCTTCGGGGTGCCCCACCAGCCGGGGGACGAGGCCGGCAGCGGGTTCTCCAGGACGCCCTGGACCTGCCAGGCGGGGGCCAGTTCGGCCGTGACCCAGTCGGAGGTGAGCTGACCGCGGGCGAAGGTGAGGTGTGTGACGAACTCGGGGCCGGCGGGCAGCACGGCGCCGCGGGGGCCGTGCGCGCCCTGCGGGCTCGCGCCCAGCTTCGCGAGGTGCGGTTTCGGGTGGGCCATGACGGCGAACTGCGCGCTCGGCGACCAGGACCGGGCATGGGCCCCGAGGCCGACCGGCACCCGGACCCGGTCGAGTTTGGCGACCGAGCCCAGCAGGGCGCCCGCGTAGATGTAGTGCGACAGCAGCCGGGCCGCGGAGGCGATGATTCCGGGGCTGAAGTCGCACACGCTGAGCTGGCGCAGCTGACGCGCCAGCAGAGCCGTTCCCAGCGGCGGGAGATCGATTCCGAGGAGCGCGATCCGGTCGGTTTCCAGGATGGCGCGCACGGTGTGCAGGCGCTGGACGGTGGAGCGCGGGAGCCACGGCGGCACGAGGGCCACGAGGTGGCCGTGCCGCTCCAGCAGGGCGCCCGTCTCGGCGAGCGCGGCCTCCAGGTCGAGTTGCTCGGGCGGGTGCAGTAAGGCGGCCCCGGGCGTGTGCCGGTCAGGGGCCGGAAGTACCAGATCGGCGCTGGTGACAGCGATGGCGGTCGGCACGCGCATTCCCCCGTTCCCCCACGTACGCCCCGTACGCCCCGTACGCCGTGGGCACTTCACGTACCCGACGCGCGCTCGACACGGACCCGACGCGGACTCGACGCGGAGTCGTCACGGACTTCCCGCGTCCGCGCCCGCACTGCGCGACCGCATCCGATCGACCCGCTCCCCCCTTGCTCCAGCACCATATCCGCGTCACCCCTGGCGGGGCAGGGCCTTGCGGATTCCCGTGCTACCAGCACGTGTCACAGCCGGCGGAAACCCGGACAACAGGGATCGCACGGCGGGCCGTTTCAAGCCACATCGCGAAGACTCTTGACACGAGGATTGGTCTGGACCAACTTGGCTGCCAACGCCTTGAGTCGGACCCACCCCACTCGGTCCGCCTTTTCCCGCACCCCTCTTCCACCGTCCTTCCGCCCTCCCCCTCCCCCCACCGGAGCCCACGTGAACCGCATACGCTCCCTCGCCCTCCCCATCGCCGTCACCCTGACCGCGGGCGCCCTGTCCGCCCTCGCCGCCGGTACCGCACAGGCCGCCGACGTGAACGTCGCGCGCAACGGCGGCTTCGAGTCCGGTCTGGCCAACTGGTCCTGCACCGACGGAACCGGCGCCTCCATTTCCTCGCCCGTCTACGCCGGATCCGGCGCACTGAAGGCCACCCCGGCGGGCCAGGACAACGCCCGCTGCAGCCAGACCGTCACGGTCAAGCCGAACTCGACGTACACGCTGAGCACGCAGGTCCAGGGCAGCTACGTCTATCTCGGCGCGACCGGGACCGGCACCCAGGACGTCTCCACCTGGACGCCCGGGTCGGGCGCCGGCTGGCAGAAGCTCTCCACCACCTTCACCACCGGCCCCAGCACCACCCAGGTCACCGTCTACACGCACGGCTGGTACGGCCAGTCGGCCTACGTCGTCGACGAGTTCAGCGTCTTCGGACCGGACGGTGGAGGCGGCACGGATCCCGGCCCGTCGGTCCCCGGGGCCCCGGCCGGGGCGGCCGTTTCCGGCCAGAGCGCGAACGCCCTCACCCTTTCGTGGAACGCGGTCGGCTCGGCCACCGGCTATTACGTGTATCAGGACGGCGTCCGCGTGAGGACCGTGACCGGCGGAGCCGCCTCCGCCCAGATCACCGGGCTCACGGCCTCGACCTCGTACGCCTTCCAGGTGAGCGCGTACAACGCGGCCGGCGAGGGCCCGAAGTCCGCCCCGGTCACCGGCACCACCACGGGCACCGACCCGGGTCCGGGCCCCGGACCGGGCGTTCCGAAGCACGCCCTGACCGGCTACTGGCAGAACTTCGACAACGGCGCGACCGTCCAGAGGATCTCCGACGTCTCGGCGCAGTACGACATCATCGCCGTCTCCTTCGCCGACGCCACCACCACGCCCGGCGCCATCACCTTCAACCTCGACTCGGCCGGCCTCGGCGGCTACACGGTCGACCGGTTCAAGGCCGACATCGCCGCGAAGAAGGCCGCCGGCAAGTCGGTCATCCTCTCCATCGGCGGGGAGAAGGGGACCATCTCGGTCAACGACTCGGCCTCCGCGAACAACCTCGCGAACTCCGCGTACGCCCTGATGCAGGAGTACGGGTTCGCCGGCATCGACATCGACCTCGAGAACGGCCTGAACCCCACCTACATGACGCAGGCCCTGCGCTCGCTGTCGTCCAAGGTCGGCCCCTCGCTCGTCCTCACCATGGCCCCGCAGACGATCGACATGCAGTCCACGCAGGGCGGCTACTTCAAGACGGCGCTGAACATCAAGGACATCCTCACCGTCGTCAACATGCAGTACTACAACAGCGGCTCGATGAACGGCTGTGACGGCAAGGTCTACTCCCAGGGCTCGGTGGACTTCCTCACCGCGCTGGCCTGCATCCAGCTGGAGGGCGGCCTCGATCCCTCGCAGGTGGGCATCGGCGTCCCGGCCTCACCCAGCGGCGCCGGCAGCGGCTACGTCTCCCCGACCGTCGTGAACAACGCCCTGGACTGCCTGACCAGGGGGACCAACTGCGGCTCCTTCAAGCCGTCGAAGACCTACCCGGGGCTGCGGGGCGCCATGACCTGGTCGACCAACTGGGACGCCAAGGCGGGTAGCGCTTGGTCGAACTCGGTGGGTCCCAAGGTCCACGGGCTCCCGTAGGCGGTACGTGTAGGGGTGGCCGGATCGGTACGGCCTGCACAGCGTGTCCTTGACCGGGACATGCCATGAGAGCACGCTGTGCGCGTCCGCACGGCTACCCCCACACTCCCTACCCAGGAGAACGCATGCGGCTCCATACCCGCCGAAGGGCCGCCGTCACGGCGGCCCTGCTGGCGCTCGCGCTGGGCGCACCCGCCTACGGCATGAGCGCGACGGCCTCCCCTCCGCCCACCCCTTCCACGGCCACCCAGGACGAGGCGATCGTCCAATACCGCATCCACGGCCCCGCCACCGCCACCGACCGCACCGCCCTGCTCCGTACGGGCGTCTCGATCGACGAGGTGGACGACCACACGGTCGTGGTCAGCGCCGACACCATGCAGGCCAAGAAGCTCAAGGAGCTCGGCTACCGGCTGACGCCCCTGCCCGGCCCCCCGGACCGTTCGCTGCCCGGTATCGCGGCGAGCCCGATGGACTTCCCGTCGGCGGACTCGAAGTACCACAACTACGCCGAGGCGACGGCGGAGATCAACCAGATCGTCGCGCAGTACCCCACGATCGCGAGCAAGCGGGTGATCGGAAAGTCGTACCAAGGCCGGGATCTCCTCGCCATCAAGATCAGCGACAACGTCGCGACGGACGAGGCCGAACCCGAGGTGCTCTTCACCGCCCACCAGCACGCGCGGGAGCACCTGACCGTCGAGATGGCCCTGTACCTGCTCAAGGAGTTCACCTCCAAGTACGGCAGCGACTCCCGGGTCGCGAACGCGGTGAACGGCCGCGAGATCTGGATCATCCCGGACCTCAACCCGGACGGCGGCGAGTACGACATCGCCACCGGCTCCTACCGGTCCTGGCGCAAGAACCGGCAGCCGAACGCCGGCTCCTCCTACGTCGGCACGGACGAGAACCGCAACTGGAACTACAAGTTCGGCTGCTGCGGCGGTTCCAGCAGCAGCAAGAGCTCCGAGACCTACCGGGGCGCGGCCGGCGAGTCGGCGCCCGAGGTCAAGGTCGTCGCCGACTTCGTCCGCAGCCGGATCGTCGGCGGCAAGCAGCAGATCAAGGCCGGCATCGACTTCCACACCTACAGCGAGCTCGTCCTGTGGCCCTTCGGCTACACCTACAACGACACCGCCCCGGGCCTGACCGCCGACGACCTCGCCGTCTACAAGAAGATCGGCACCAGCATGGCGGCGAGCAACGGCTACACGCCGGAGCAGTCGAGCGACCTGTACATCACCGACGGGACGATCGACGACTGGCTGTGGGGCAACCAGAAGATCTTCTCCTACACCTTCGAGATGTACCCGGAGAGCGGCGGCGGCGGCTTCTACCCGCCGGACGAGGTCATCGACCGCGAGACCGCGCGCAACAAGGACGCGGTGCTGCAGCTGCTGGAGAACGCCGACTGCATGTACCGCTCGATCGGCAAGGAAGCCCAGTACTGTGCGACGCCGTGACCGGCTGACCGTGTGAGAAGGGGCGCCCCACCGCCAGGGGGGCGCCCCACCCGCGCGTCCACCCGCGCGTCCGACCGCGTCTCCGACCGCGCGTCCGACCTCGGCCCCGCGTCAGCCGAGGACGGCGAGGGCGTCGATCTCGATGAGCAGCCCGGCCGGCAGGCCCACGTACACCGTGGTGCGGGCGGCGGGAGCCTCCTTCAGGCCCTGCTCCTCGAAGTAGGCGTTGTAGATGCCGTTCATCTCGGCGAAGTGCCCGGCGTCGGTGAGGTAGACGCGGATCATCATCACGTCGTCCCAGCGCGCACCACCGGCCTCCAGGACGGAGCGGACGTTCTCCAGCGTCTGGAGGGTCTGCTCGCGCAGGGTCGGCCCGGCGGGGGTGGGCGGCTGCCCCTCGACGTGCGGGAGGAAGCCGACCTGGCCGGCGACCTGGAGGATGTTCCCCTTCCGCACGCCGTGCGAGAACTTCGCGGGCGGGGTGGTGTGGGTGTCGGGCGTGACGGCGATCTTCTCGCTCACGGGCTCTCCTGGGTTCCTGAGTAGTCCTGGCTGATGGCTTCGGCGGTACGCAGCACCTGCGGCAGCAGTTCGAGCAGTCCCTCGGCGGGGACCACCACGCCGGGCGCGGAGACCGACAGCGCCGCGACGACCCGCCCGTCCGGCCCGCGCACGGGCGCCCCGAGGCAGTTGATGGACTCCTCGTGCCCCCCGAGATCGGTGGCCCAACCCCGCGTCCGTACGAGGTCCAGCTCGCGCAGGAAGGCCGCCGCGTCCGGGGTGGAGCGGGCGGTGTAGCGGGGGTACTCGATCCGGTCGGCGAGGGCCCGGAGCTCGACCTCGGGCAGGTCGGCGAGCAGCAGCTTGGCCACGGCCGCGACCGTGAGGGGCACGGGCCTGCCGATGCGGGAGTACATGCGGACCGGGTAGCGGCTGTCGACCTTGTCGACGTACACGACCTCGTCGTCCTGGTGGAGGGCGAGGTGAACGGTGTGCCCGGTGGCCCGGTTCAGCTCGACGAGGTAGGGGTGCGCGATCTCCCGGACGTCCAGGTTCTCGATGGCCTCGGCGGCGAGCGCGAACAACTGCGCGCCGAGCCGGTAGCGGCCGTCGGGGCGGCGGTAGACGAAGCCGCGCTCGTGCAGGGTGCGCAGGAGGCGGAGCGCGGTGCTCTTGTGCACGCCGAGCTCGTCGGCGACCTCGCCGAGCGAGGCCGGGCCTCGCGCGAGCAGCGGCAGGACGCCCAGTGCCCTCTCGACCGACTGGCTCATCTCTCGTCCTCTCGTACGGAAGATCCAGCCTCGCCGGCGTTCGCGGCGCGGGGGCTCGGGGGCGGCACCCCCGCAGCGGCGCCGCACGTTGACCCGTCGTCACCCGGATGTTAGACAGCATGCAGCTGCACACGCAACGACCGTTGCAGCTCACGCAACACAACCGGGAGGCATCCGCATGGCCAGCGCCAGCGACCACGTCAAGGACCTTGCCGACGAGCCGGTGGACCACCGGTTCAAGGGACTCCCCCCGGAAGCCCGGACGCAGGGCCTCACGGTCGGCCGGCTCGCCGCCGAGCGCCGCGATCTGTACACCGGCGGCTTCACCACCCCCGTCCTGACGCTCGACGCGGACGCCCTGGAGCACAACCTCGCCGCGCTCGGCACGTACGCCGCCCGCCACTCCCTCGCCTTCGCGCCGCACGGCAAGACCTGCATGGCTCCCCAGCTCTTCCAGCGCCAGCTGGAGCACGGCGCGTGGGGCATCACCGTGGCCATGCCCCACCAGGCCCACGTCTGCCGGGCGTTCGGCATCCGGCGGATCTTCCTGGCCAACGAGCTCGTGGACGCCCCCGCCCTGCGCTGGGTCGCCGACGAGCTCGCCGCCGACCCCGACTTCCGGTTCGTCTGCTACGTCGACTCCGTCCGCGGGGTCGAGCTCATGGACGCCGCCCTGCACGACCACGGCGTCGTCATCGACGTCGTCCTCGAACTCGGCGCCGGCGCCGAGGGACGTACGGGGCTGCGTACCGACGCGGAATGCCTGGCCGTCGCCGAGGCCGTCGCCGCGGCCCCCGCCCTGCGCCTGGCCGGTGTGGCCGGCTACGAGGCCACCATGCCCGGCGCCGACGCCGACAGCGTCCGCGGCTGGCTGCGCCGCCTCACCGCGCTCGCCGCCGATCTCGACAAGCAGGGCCACTTCACCGGCACCGGCCTGGACGAGGTCATCGTCAGCGCGGGCGGCAGCGAGTGGTTCGACGCCGTCGCCGAGGTCTTCGCGGAGATCCCGGAGCTGTCGCTGCCCGTGCTGCCGCTGCTGCGCTCCGGCGCGTACGTCTCCCACGACCACGGCTGGTACTCGGGCCTGACCCCCTTCAACCGCGTCCCCGAGGAGGGCGGCCTGGTCCCCGCCTTCCGGCTGTGGACCCAGGTGGTCTCCCGCCCCACACCCGACCAGGCCTTCGTCAACGCGGGCAAGCGCGACATCGCCTATGACCTGGGCCTGCCCGAGGTGCTCACCGTGCGCAGCGCCCGCGACGGCGTCGAGCGCGCCGCCTCCGGCATCCGGGTGTCCAAGCTGTCCGACCAGCACGCCTGGATCGAGACGGACGCCGACGCCACCACCCTGGAGGTAGGTGACTGGGTCTCGCTCGGCATGGCCCACCCCTGCACGATCTTCGAGAAGTGGCCGCTGATCCCGGTCGTGGAGGCCGACGGCACCGTCACCGACTACGTGCGCACCTTCTTCTAGGCGCCGGCCGGTGGACCTGGTCATCCGGGGGGCCCGCGTCGTCGACGGCACGGGCGGGCCCTCGTACCCGGCCGACGTCGCTGTCCACGAGGGCCGGATCGCCGAGATCGGCAGGCTCCCGGGCGGCGGGCGCCGCACCCTCGACGCGCACGGACTCGTCCTCGCCCCGGGCTTCGTGGACATGCACGCCCACAGCGACCTCGCCCTGCTCCGCGACCCGGACCACAGCGCGAAGGCCGCGCAGGGCGTGACCCTCGAAGTCCTCGGCCAGGACGGCCTGTCGTACGCGCCCGT
The DNA here is from genome assembly GCF_043201215.1 of Streptomyces sp. NPDC048331. NCBI lineage: Bacteria > Bacillati > Actinomycetota > Actinomycetes > Kitasatosporales > Streptomycetaceae > Streptomyces > Streptomyces sp. NPDC048331. The sequence goes on from NZ_JBICYT010000001.1 coordinate 632,943, forward strand.
CGACGACCGCACCCTCGGCGAGGTGCGGGCCGCCATCGCCGGCTGGAACGGCCCCGGCGAGGACATCGACTTCGACTGGCGCACGGTCGGCGAGTACCTCGACCGGCTGGACCGGGCCCACGGAGGTCGGGGGGTGGCCGTCAACGCCGCCTACCTGGTCCCCCAGGGCACGGTCCGCGCGTACGCCCTCGGCTGGGCGGACCGGCCCGCGACCGCGGACGAGCTGGACCGGATGCGCCGGCTCGTCGCCGACGGCCTGGCCCAGGGCGCAGTCGGGCTGTCCTCCGGCCTCACCTACACCCCCGGCATGTACGCCACCGGGTCCGAACTGACCGAGCTGTGTCGGGTCGTGGCCCGGTACGGCGGCTACTACTGCCCGCACCACCGCAGTTACGGTCGCGACGCGCTCGCCGCCTACGCCGAGATGGTCGCCCTCGCCCGGGAGGCCGACTGCGCCCTGCACCTCGCGCACGCCACCATGAACTTCGGCGAGAACCGGGGCCGGGCCCCCGAGTTGCTCGCCCTGCTCGACGCGGCCCTGGCCGAGGGCGCCGACATCACCCTCGACAGCTACCCGTACACCCCCGGCTGCACCACCCTCGTCGCGCTCCTCCCGAGCTGGGCGAACGAGGGCGGCCCGGAGGCGGTCCTGGCCCGGCTGCGGGACGACGCCCAGGCCGAGCGGATCCGCCACGCGCTGGAGGTCGATGGCTCCGACGGCTGCCACGGCGTCCCCGTCGACTGGTCGACGATCGAGATCTCGGGCACCGCCGACCCCGCCCACGGGTCGTACGTCGGCAGGCGCCTGGACGGCTGGGAGACCGCCCGCCGGCTCCTGCTCGGCGACCGGCTCGCGCCGACGATCCTCCAGCACGTGGGGGACGAGGAGAACGTCCGGGCGATCATGCGCCACCGCGTCCACACCGGCGGCTCCGACGGCATCCTCCAGGGCGCGAAACCGCACCCGCGCGCCTACGGCACCTTCCCCCACTACCTCGGCCACTACGTCCGCGAACTCGGCCTGCTCTCCCTGGAGGAGTGCGTGGCGCATCTGGCCGGCCGGCCCGCGGCGCGCCTGCGGCTGCCCGACCGGGGCCTGGTCCGCGTGGGGTACCGCGCCGACCTCGTGCTGTTCGACCCGGACACGGTCGCGGCCGGATCGACGTACGAGCGGCCACGCGCGGCCCCGATCGGCGTCCCGCACGTCCTGATCGACGGGCGTTTCGTCATGCGCGACGGGCGCCGGACGGACGTGCTGGCCGGGCGCTCGGTGCGCCGCACCGCCCGCGATCTTCGGTAGATCCGACATCTACGATGGTCGGCATGGTCGCCTTCGCCCTCGCCGCCCTGCTCTTCCTCGCGTTCTGCGTAAGCGTCCGACGGGACCGGCGCCGGTTCAGCAACGCCGTGCTCCTGGGACTGACCTTCCTCAGCTTGTTCTCCGCACTGTTCCTCCAGGTCGGCAAGCTGCCCACCTGGGCGGCCGTCACGGTCGTCGTGATCGCCTTCGCCTCACCGGCGTTCGCCACCCTGGCCCTGGGCATCTTCCTCGTCCGCAACGGCCTGATCATGATCCGCAAGGAGGGATTCCGGCCGGCCAACCTGCTGTCGATGCTCGCGGGCCTCGCGATCTTCGCGCTGATCGCCCTGCTGGCCCTCGTCGGCGTGGTCGGCTCCCCGCTCCTCGGCGGGATCGCGGGAACACTCACCGTGGTCGCCGGCTACATCTCCTTCGTCTTCTTCTGCTTCCTCGGCTACGCCTTCCTCTACGGCCGGATCAAGGTGCGCGGCGACGTCGACCACGTGGTCATGCTCGGCTCGGGCCTGGTCGGCGGTGACCGCGTGCCGCCTCTGCTGGCCTCCCGCCTGCGCAAGGGTCAGCAGATCTACGAGGCCCAGCTGGCCCGGACCGGTCGGCCCCCGGTGCTTCTCGTCTCGGGCGGCAAGGGCTCGGACGAGAAGGTTTCCGAAGCCCGGGCGATGGCGGACTGGCTGATCGCGCAGGGGGTGCCCGAGCAGCACGTCGTACTGGAGGACCGCTCCACCACGACCGAGGAGAACATGCTCTTCAGCCGGGACATCATGACGGCGCACGACCCCGCCTACCGGTGCGTGGTGGTCACCAACAACTTCCACGCCTTCCGCGCGGCGATGCTGGCCCGCAAGACCGATGTCAACGGGCAGGTCCTGGGCTCCCCCACCGCGAAGTACTACTGGCCGAGCGCCACCATCCGCGAGTTCGTCGCGATCTTCTGGGAGCACCGGGTCGTGAACCTGTCGATCTGCGCGCTGCTCACCGTCTTCGGCGCGCTCGGCACGCTGGCGGCGGTCCTCGTCTGACCCGCGCGCGGTCGACGTGCGTTCATGGGGCTGCGGTCGGACCATGGGGCCAGGGGAAAACCGTAGGAGGTACGCGATGGTCAGTGAACCCGACGAGCAGCCCACACGGTCGGACCGGCTCTTCACGGGCGGGGAGCGACCGTACGACCCCGAGGACCTCGTGATGGCGACCGGCCACGACCCGACTCCGGAGCGGATCGAGAAGGCCCGGCGCCTCATCGAGAAGGAGGGCCCGCAGGTCATCGAGCGCTATCTGCCGTAGGGCGCGATACGGATGCCGCCGAACTCCGCCCCGGGGTCGCACCCCGGGGCGGGGCCGACCGCTGTCCGGGCCGGTGCGGGGGCGGTGCCGGGGCCGGTGAGGGCAGGGCGCATCCAGAATCGTTCATGCTCGTTAGCCGCAAGGGGGACACGACCCTAAGGACAGGCAAATGCACGCACTGGATGTCGACTGGGACCACCCCACCGACCCGCGACCGGGCCCACGTCTCGACCACGTACGCGCCTACGTGAGCACCGCGGGATCCGACGGGCACCTCTGGCACGGGGTCCCCACCCTTCTGCTGAGCACGCTCGACCGCGCGAGCGGGCGCGCCGTCCGCACCCCGCTGATCTACTGCGAGGACGCCGGCCGCCACATCGTCCTGGCCTCCGCCTACGGCGCCCCGGACCACCCCCACTGGTACCGGAACCTCAGCGCCCACCCGGAGGTCCGCCTCCAGGTCGGGGCCGCCACCTTCACGGCGCTGGCGCGTACCGCCACGCCGCAGGAGCGGGAGGTGTACTGGGAGATGATGACGGCCCTGTGGCCGCCGTTCGAGGACGACCGCGCCGCGGCCCGACCCCGCGAGATCCCGCTGGTGATCCTGGAGCGCGTGGGCTGACCGGGCTCGATCGGCGGGACGCCGCCTAGTGCGTCGGCGCGGCGACCGCGCTGTACGTACGGCCGCCCGCGACGAAGTCGCCCAGCGGGACCATGCCGAAGCCGTCGACGTGCACCTTCCAGGACGGCACGTTCCCGGCCTCGATGAAGGCGACCACGGCCTCGGCTCGCTCCGAGGCCGCCGCCACGGCCATGGTGAACAGCGCCCGGGCCACGCCACGCCCCCGGTACGCGACGGCGACCACCACCGGCCCGTAGAGCAGCCAGCGCGCCCGGGCCAGCGGACGCCCCTGCCACTCCAGCGCCGCCTGCGCCCGGAGCAGGCCCGCGACCGGCGGCGACGGGTCGGCCAGGGTCGCGGGCTCGGACAGCGCGAGCAGCCCGGCGATCCGGCCGGCGTCGTCCGCGACCAGCAGCTCCCGCGCATCGGCCATCGCCCGCAGCGCGCCGACGTCGAAGCGGCCCTGCACGAAACCCTGTTCCGCCCGCTGCCGTTCCGTCAGCGCGTCGTGGTGGTTGGCGGCGAAGAGCTCGGCCATGGCGGGAGCGTCGGCCTCGGTGGCGTACCGGTACTGCATCCCGCGATCGTGCCACGCCCCCACCGCCGGACCCCACCGCCGACACCAGGGCCTACGGGTGACACAGGAGACTGTATTGAACACGTTCAACAGCTCTGACAGTATGGGCTCCGGCGAACCTGCCGGAGCAGCGGGAATACGGATCCGTCTGCCCTCGCGACGGGTTGCCCCGAAACCGGAGGTGGGCACGACATGGGCCTGGTCCTGCTGCTCGTCGGCTCTGTCCTCGTCCTTGCCCTCGCCCTGATCGGCCTGGCCGTGATCCTCACGGCGAGCGCGGCCCTGGGCCTCGCGACCGTCGCGGCGAGCCGCAAGCTGCCGCTGCAGGCCCGGATCGCACTGCTGTCGATCATCGCTGTCGCTCCGGTGACGGCCCTGGTGAGCACCCTGGACATCGGGGTCGCCTGGCAGCTGGCCGCCGCGGCACTGCCGTTCCTCACGACGGTCGCCTCAGGAGCCGCCCTGCTCACCTTCCAGACCCGCAAGCGCCGCGCACCCAGGATCACGACGCCGGCATGGCCGATCCACCACGCACCGGCCGCCGGTCACTGAGAACGCCCCACTCACCCGCGGTCGTAGACGGTCACTTCCACATCCCGCGCACAGAGCGCCTCGGTGATCAGCGGCTCGATCCGCGACCACGTACCACCCGCAAGCCCGCACCCGATGCGCGGCATGTGGACACTCGCCCCCAGCTCGACGGCATGGTCGGCGAGCGCGGCGAGGCAGCGCCCCACGGCGTCGTAGCGAATGGGCGGCCCCCCGCTCCCGGCCCTCATCCCTCGCTGACCGACCATGTTGGCCACCCACACATCGGGCTTCACCCGCACCAACTGCACGGCGCCCAGCCCGAAGTCGTTCCCGCTACGCCCCCGATGCCAAGCCCGGTACGCGGCCTCGGGCTCGGCCCACCGCTTCGAAACGGCCAGCACGAAGCCCTTCCCCCACCCCCCGAGGTCGTTGCAGACATGTGCGATGACCTTGGGCCCCTTGGCCTGGGGACTCGTCGCATCCCCGCCGATGATCCGCAGCGCCTTCATGCGGGAACCCTACGCGCGAGGACGGACGGTCGGGGGCGGGCGGGGGCTTCGGGGGGCGGGAGCCGGCTGGGCGGGGGCGGCTGGGCGGGGGCGGCTGGGCGGGGTGGAAAGGTCCGGCGGGGGTGTGGTGCGCGGAAGCCGGCCGGGCGGCATCAGGGGTGGGTATGGGGGTTTCCCGTCAGTCCCATCGTCCCTCCGGGTCGGGCCGGTCCCTCAAGGGCGCTCCTCCTTCGTCGTCGCGTCGCTTCGCGATGGCCTACGGCCACCCTTGACCGACCGTCCCGCCCCGGAGAAACGAAAGACTGCCGAGAAGCCCCCAAAAGAACGAGCCGGTCCAAGGTCATAGGGACGGGGCGATCAGAGATGTCCGACCCGGTCGGGCGTGGGGGCGTTCCCGAGACGGGGCCCATGGGAGCAGCGCGCGGTGTCGGGGGAAGCGCGTCCGATCGCTACGCGCTCCTCACCTCTCGGCGTCCGACGACCGTCTTGGGCTGGACATAGGCCGCCCACGAGCTCGGTCCGTTGCCCGACCTGCGTCCGACGACCGCCTTGGGCTGGACATAGGCCGCCCACGCCCCTGGGGCGTTCCCCATGCGAGGCGTCCGACGACCGTCCGGGGTGCAGGGGCGTGGAAGCACGGCTGTTCCGTGGTGGATGCGGGTCAGCGCGCGTGGACGGTCCGGACGGCCGAAGATTTGCCCTTATTGCGCCGCTTTGGGGGTGGGTTGGTGGTGCCGGGCTCGCGCTGACCCGCATCCACCACCGATGGGCCGAGCTGTCGGCCGTCCGCCCCTCTCATCGGCGGCTGACGGCGTCGGTCGCGGTCACCGAGAAGCGTTCAAGGGTCCGGGGCGGCCTATGTCCGGCCCGGTCAGCCTGCGGACGCCCCGGACAGGAAGCATCCATGGGTCTTGGGCGGCCTATGTCCGGCCCGGTCAGCCTGCGGGCGCCTCGGACGGGAAGCGTCTGCGGGGCGTGGGCAGCTTATGTCCAGCCACAGACGGTCGTCGGACGCTGAGGGATGAGGAGCGGGTAGCGATCGGGCGCGCCCCGGCGCTCCCGTGCGGGCTTTCCACGGGCCCGTCTCGGGACCGCGCCCACCCGGGCCTGCCTTGGCTTCTGTGATGTCCCCGCCCCTGAAAGGATCGACCGGCTCGTTCTTTTGGGGGCTTCCCGGCAGTCTTTCGTTTCTCCGGGGCGGGACGGTCGGTCAAGGGTGGAGCGCAGCGACATCGCGAAGCGACGCGACCGCAGGGAGCGCCCTTGAGGGACCGGCCCGACCCGGAGGGACGATGGGACTGACGGGAAACCCCCATACCCACCCCTGATGCCGCCCCGGCAGGATCCCGCACACCACACCCCCGCCGGACCTTCCCACCCCGCCCAGCCGCCCCGCCCAGCCGACCCCCGCCCCGCCTCACAAGTACTCGCGGGCGAATTCCACCGCCCATTCCACCGCCGCCAGGGGGACGCTGCCCGCGTGGGGGTCGATGGCGAGGCGGGCCGATTCCCAGTCCTGGTCGTGTTCGCGGAAGATCGCGAAGCGGGCCTCCTCCAGGACTCCTTCCGGCCTGACCAGGAACTCGATCGCCCGGTCGTCGCCATCCGTGCCGACCGTGGCGATCTCCATGTCACCGACTACGAAAACCACTGCCTCGCGCTCCCTCAGTTGCCGCTGGACACGTACACCAGCAGGAGGAACGCGACGAAGAGCGCTCCCGCCGCCATGAGCGCGCCGGCCACGGCCACGACGACCGCACCCACCCGTTCGGTTCGCCGTCGGTGGTCCGCCGGCTTCCACTCGCCCTGGTTCATGCGCCCAGCCTCCACCGAGGCGTCGGGGGCCACATGAGTGCGCGTACTCATCCGGGGTACTCATGCGGCCTACCCCGTCGCTCCCGATCCACCCGCCCACCTGGGGTGACGAGCGCAACACCATGTGCTCGCAGAGGCCCGCGCCGCACCCGTTCCGCAGGTCGGAACGCGGGCGCGGCCCCGGATTCCAAGGGGGGACCACTTCCCCACCCACCCATTGCCCGAAATGGGACAAACCACCCCGTGGACCGCTCTTCGAAAACACACGTCAAGCTCGCACCCGGGCCCGTAAGCTCCCGTCATGCAGGTGATCCAGTCAACCAAACTCGCCAATGTCTGTTACGAGATCCGCGGCCCCGTGCTCGAAGAGGCGATGCGGCTCGAAGCAGCAGGTCATCGCATCCTCAAGCTCAACACGGGCAACCCCGCGGCCTTCGGCTTCGAGTGCCCTCCGGAGATCCTTGAGGACATGCTCCGCAACCTGGGCACCGCCCACGGTTACGGTGACGCGAAGGGGCTGCTCTCCGCGCGCCGCGCGGTCATGCAGCACTACCAGACCAAGGGCATCGACCTGGACGTCGAGGACATCTACCTCGGCAACGGCGTCTCCGAGCTGATCCAGATGTCGATGCAGGCCCTGCTCGACGACGGCGACGAGGTCCTGGTCCCCGCACCGGACTACCCGCTGTGGACCGCCTCGGTGTCCCTCGCCGGCGGCACGGCCGTGCACTACCGCTGCGACGAGCAGTCCGACTGGATGCCCGACCTCGCCGACATCGAGCGCAAGGTGACCGATCGCACCAAGGCGATCGTCATCATCAACCCGAACAACCCGACCGGCGCCGTCTACGACGAGGAGATGCTGCGCGGGCTCACGGACATCGCACGCCGGCACAACCTGGTCGTCTGCTCGGACGAGATCTACGACCGGATCCTCTACGACGGCGCCGTGCACCACAACACCGCCGCCATCGCCCCCGACCTGCTGACGCTGACCTTCAACGGGCTCTCGAAGAACTACCGCGTCGCCGGCTATCGGGCCGGCTGGATGGCGGTCTGCGGCCCCAAGAAGCACGCCGGCTGCTACATCGAGGGCCTCACGGTCCTGGCGAACATGCGCCTGTGCGCGAACATGCCCTCGCAGTACGCCGTGGCCACGGCGCTCGGCGGCCGGCAGTCGATCGAGGACCTGGTCCTGCCCGGCGGGCGGATCCTGGAGCAGCGCAACGTCGCGTACGACCTGCTCACCCAGATCCCGGGCGTCACGTGCGTCAAGCCGAAGGGTGCGCTGTACGCCTTCCCGCGGCTGGACCCGTCCGTCTACAAGATCAAGGACGACCGGCAGATGGTCCTGGACCTGCTGCGGGCCGAGAAGATCATGGTGGTGCACGGTACGGGCTTCAACTGGCCCGAGCCCGATCACTTCCGGATCGTGACCCTCCCGAACGCCAAGGACCTGGCCGACGCCGTGACCCGGATCGGCAACTTCCTCGACGGCTACAACCAGTTGTAGTCGCGGAGCGGTGGGGGGGGGGGGGGGGGGGGGGGGGGGGGGGGGGGGCGCGCCCCCCGCCCCCCCCCCCCGCCCCCCCCCCCCGGGCCCCCCCGCCCACCCCCCCGCCCCCGGCCCGCCCCGGGCCCCGGACGCGCAACCAACCCCCACCCAACCACCCGGTTGGGGGGGGGGGGGGGGGCCCCCGGGGGCCCCCCCCCCGCCCCCCCCCACCCCTCAACGGCAGGATCCAGCTCAACTTTAGAACCAATCCAATGTAGGATGGTCTCCTGACCACGCAGGAGGCCACCTCATGTACGAGCCGATCCGCACGAAGCCGGTCGTCCACCGCATGGGCGCGACTCCGGCCGACTACCCGCACAGCAGCCGTGGCGAAGCGCTGGACATCCAGCTCGCCGGTCATCTCTCGGCCCTGCTCGCCGTCACCGACGAGCTCGGACTCGAAGCGGGCGCCGCCGAGATCGCCGCCCAGGTCGCGCGACTGCGCGGCAACCAGCCCACCCGTGCGCCGCGCCATTCCCCCGAGGACACCGCCGTGCTGCACCGGCGCGCGCACGACCTCGCCGCCCGCGCGCTCCTCGTCGCCGCGTCCCGTGCCGACACCACCGTCGCGATCCTCGCCGCCGAGCGCATGGACGCACACGCCGCCGCCCTGAACTCCTCGGACCTGGCAGGCGCCCTCTAGACGGCCCCGGTCCGGGGCCGCGGAGGCTCCGGATCGGGTGCCACCTTCCTTGCCCGTGGGCCTGCGGCAGGGACGGAAATTGGACAGAACCCCGTGCTCCGAACACGATGATGGCTGAAAGATCGCGGCAGCACGGGGGAGGCCGCTCCGCATGGTCGATCTCCTCCACTCCGCTTCGTCCCCGTTCGAGCATTCTGGAGAGACTCGCCCATGAGCTTCGGCGACCCGAACAACCCTTACGGCCAGCAGCCTCCGCAGGGCCACCCGCAGCAGGCCCCGCAGGGCGTGCCCCCGCAGTACGGCTACCCCCAGCAGCCGCCGCAGGGCGCGGCCCCGCAGTACGGCTACCCGCAGCAGGCCCCGTCGCCGTACGGCGCGTACCCGCCGCCGGGGATGCACGCGCCGGGCATGCCGGGCATGGGGATGCCGCCGCTCGCCCACTGGGGTCTGCGCGTGGGCGCGACCCTGCTCGACGGACTGATCATCGCGGGTCCGATGTACGCGCTGACCGGTCTCGGCGTGGCGTTCTCCGGCAACGAGTCGGGCGACGCGGTCGCCGGCGTCCTCAGCCTGGTCGGCATGCTGTACTTCCTCGGCATGTTCTTCTTCCAGCTGTACAGGGAAGGCACCACCGGCCAGACGCTCGGCAAGAAGATCGTCGGCATCAGCGTGCACCGCGAGCTCGACGGGGCCACGCTCGGCTTCGGCATGGCGTTCGTCCGCAAGCTGGCCCACATCCTCGACGGCGCCGCCTGCTACATCGGCTACCTGTGGCCGCTGTGGGACGAGAAGAAGCAGACCTTCGCCGACAAGGTGTGCAGCACCGTCGTCATCAAGGTGAACAGGAACGGCTGATCGCCGCACGGTGAGGACCGGTGGCGACTCCCCGCGCACGGCATCCGCTCAGGGAGTCCGCGCGAACTCCGCACCGGCGACCCCGCACCAGGGCACCGTCGCCACCGGCCACACCGGGCCGACCGCTTCCCCGTACTCGGTCGCGCCCGGGGTCACGCCCGGGATCTTCACCAGCGCCTGCGCGGCCCGCCCCCGCGGGTCCGCTTCGGCGCGGTCGCGGAATTCCACCGTGACCACGTACGCGCCGGGGCCCTCGGCCCGCCCCGTCGCCTCGACCGCGGCCACCACCCGGCGGCTGGCCGGATCGATGCGGCAGCCGGTGACGCGTACGTCCTCCACCGCAGCCCTCGGCGGCGCCGGCGGCGGGTCGCCGCCGCTCGCCCACACGTACAGACCCAGCGGGGCGAACACCAGCAGCCCGGCCACCGCCACCAGGCCGACCAGCCAGCCCTGCCATTTCAACGTGCTCACAGCCATGCCCTGATCCTCCCGGCCCGCCGCCCCGCCCACCAGCACCCGAGGGCTCACACAGCATTTCGAAGTGGGACCGCCTGGACACCTGACGTTCACCCGACTTGGCGCGGAATGTGGGTTTCCGCGAGCACGCTGCACCCGTGAGACGCATCCTAGGAATCGTCCTGGGCCTCCTCCTGATCGGCGGCGTGCTCTACGTCGTCGCGTTCCAGGGGCAGGATCACCCAGAAACCACGGCAACGAAGACCGTGCGTGGCGTCATCGGCTCGGAGAAGTCCGAATTCTTCCGCGACCCCGATGTCGTCAAGGCCCTTGCAGCCAAGGGCTACACCGTTCGGACGGAGACCTCGGGCTCCTGGGCGATGGACCAACTCGCCCTCAAGGAATTCGACTTCGCCTTCCCCAGCAGCAGTGAACCCGCCAAGGAGGTCGCGGCCGCCGCCGGCCTCAAGGGGGTCCAGGAGACCAAGCCGTTCTTCTCCCCCCTCGTCGTCATCGCCCGCCGGGGCGCCGCCGAGGTGCTGGCCGCCAACGGCCTCGCCAGGATGACCGGCAAGAATTCCGGGACCCTGCTCATGGGTCCGTTCCTCAAGGCCTCCGGCGAGGACCGCACCTGGCAGCAGCTGCCCGGCTCCGCGGCCCACGCCGAGCTGACCGGCACGGTGTTCATCAAGACCACCGACCCGGCCTCCTCCAATTCCGGCGCGCTCTTCCTCGCCGCCACGTCCAACGTGGCGAACGGCGACACCGTGGTCGCCGACGACGCCGGCATCGCCCGCACCGCGCCCCTGATGCACAAGCTCATCTCCGTCCAGGGCGCGCTGGAGCCCAGCACCGACGACCCCTTCCGGGCCTTCATCAGCGGCAGTGGCGAGCCGCTGATCCTGGTGTACGAGTCCCAGGTGGCCTCGCTGCTGATGCAGAGGCAGGACCCGGGCGACATGGTCGTGCTCTACCCGGACACCACCGTCAACTCGGCGCACACCTTCGTGCCGCTGACCGAGAAGGCGAAGGAGTTGGGCACCCTCCTCGCCACCGATCCGAAGCTGCGCGAACTGGCCGTGCTCCGCGGGTTCCGCCCGCAGGAGGGCGTGGCCGAGTTCACCGCCGCCACGGCGCCGCACACCGCCTACCTCAACACGGGGCTGACCGGCATCCGCCAGGTCGGCACACCCACCGTCAAGATCCTGATGGCGCTGGCCCAGCGCGCCAAGGGCCAGGGGGACACACCATGACGCTGACACCGCCCGAGGACACGCCCTTCCGTCTGAGCCCGCCGGAGCCCGTGGCCCCCGTACGCAAGGAGCAGGCCGCGGGGCTGGTCCCGCTGCCGGACGGCGTCCGCGAGGAGATGGCCCGCCGGGCCGAGGAGTACGTCGGCTCGCTCGCCGCGATCGACGCCCGCTCCCCCGAGTTCGCGCAGCGCATCGGCGAGATGACCGGCCTCGGCTCCGGCGACATCCGCAGCGCCGCCCAGCAGTCCAACCGGATGCTGGAGCGGGCCGTACGCTCACTGGGCTCCGACGGCGGCGACGCCCAGGCCCGGGTCGCCGGCTCCCTCGTGGAGCTGCGGCGCACGGTCGAGGACCTCGACCCGCGGGACACGCCCGCCAAGGGGGCCCGCAAGCTGCTCGCGAAGCTGCCGGGCGGCAACAGGTTCCGCGACCACGTGGCGAAGTACGCCTCCTCGCAGGCCACCCTCAACAGGATCGTGGGCTCGCTGCGCGGCGGCCAGGACGAACTGCGCCGCGACAACGCGGCGCTGCACACCGAACGCTCCCGCCTGTGGGAGACCATGGGCAGGCTCCAGGAGTACGCGGTCCTGACCGAGGCCCTGGACAGCGCCGTCGAGCAGCGGATCGCCGAGGCGGAGCACATCGATCCTGGTGCGGCCGACGCGCTGCGCGCGGACGTACTCTTCCCGGTCCGGCAGAAGCACCAGGACCTGCTGACGCAGCTGGCCGTCTGCGCGCAGGGCTACCTGACGATGGATGTGGTCCGGCGCAACAACGACGAGCTGATCAAGGGGGTGGACCGGGCCGCCACCACCACCGTGTCGGCGCTGCGGATCGCCGTGATGCTGGCCTCGGCCCTCGACCACCAGCGCAAGGTGATCGAGCAGGTCGACGCCCTGAGGGGGACGACCGAGGAGCTGATCCGGGGCAACGCGGAGATGCTGTCCGCGCAGAGCGGCGAGATCCAGCGGATCGCGGCCGATCCGGCGGTGGGCGTCGAGACGCTGCGGACCGCCTTCGCGCAGATCTACCGGACGCTGGACGCGATCGACACGTTCAAGGTGCAGGCGACGCAGAACATGGCGGCGACGGTGGAGTCGCTGGCCGGTGAGCTGCAGAGCGCCTCGGCGCACCTCGCGCGGACCCGCGGTGCGGTTGTCCTGGAAGGCGGTGCGCCGTGAGCGCCGCGCGCGGGCGGGGCCTGCGCGGGCGGTGCTGGATCGGCTTCGCCCTCGCCGGGCTGATGGCCGTCACGGGCTGCACCGCCGACGGGCCCGCCGAGCCCACGGAGTCGAAGTACAGGGAGGGTCACCTGCGGGTGTTGGCCTCCAGCGAGCTCGGTGACATGGAGCCGATCCTGAAGGCCGCGAAGGCCGCCACCGGCGTCAGCGTCGAGCTGACCTGGTCGGGGACCTTGGACGCCGCCGAGCAGGTCGCCTCGGGGGCGGCGGACGGCACGTACGACGCGGTCTGGCTCTCCTCCAACGACTACCTGCGGCTGCGGCCGGAGGCGGCCGGGAAGCTCTCCAGCGAGACCCCGGTGATGTCCTCGCCGGTCGCGCTCGGCGTCCGGCCGGAGGCCTTGGCCCGGCTCGGCTGGCAGCCCGGGGAGGTCACCTGGCCGGCGGTGCACGAGGCCGTGGCCGCCGGGAAGCTGACGTACGGGATGACGGATCCGGTGCGGTCCAACTCCGGTTTCTCGGCGCTGGTGTCGGTGGCCTCCGGGCTGTCGGGCGCGCAGGCGGCGCTGACCGACGCGGACGTGCGGGCGGCGACGCCTCGGCTGAAGGAGTTCTTCGCCGGGCAGCAGCTGACCTCGGGCTCCTCGGGCTGGCTGGTGTCCGCGTATGCCAAGCGCGGGGACGTGGACGCGCTGGTGAACTACGAGTCGGTGCTGCTGTCGATGAACCGGGACGTGAAGGGGGCCGGGGCTCCGTTGACGGTGATACGGCCGCGCGACGGTGTGGTCACCGCCCACTATCCGCTGACGCTGTTGACCTCGGCCCCGGCCGGGGCGCGGGATTCGGGCCGGGCGCTGACGGAGTACCTGCGGGGCCCGGAGGCGCAGAAGGCGATCACCGAGCAGACCTTCCGCCGCCCGGTCGCGGCCGGGGTGGCGCCGGCCGCCGGGCTGGACGCGGAGAAGCGGCGCGAGCTGCCCTTCCCGGGCTCGCGTTCGGTGGCGGACGGGCTGTTGGCCGGTTACGAGAACGAGCTGCGTCGGCCCTCGCGGACGGTGTACGTGCTGGACACCTCGGGTTCGATGGAGGAGGAGGACCGGATCGGGCGGCTGAAGGCGGCGCTGTCCGATCTGACGGGTTCGGGGAGTTCGGGTACCGGGCAGCGGTTCCGCGACCGTGAGGAGGTGACGTTGCTGCCCTTCGGGTCCAAGGTGAAGAAGGTGCGGACGCACGTCGTCGAACCCGGCGATCCGGGGCCGGCCCTGGACGCGATCCGGGGGGACGTGGCCTCGCTGGAGCCGGACGGGGGTACGGCGATCTACGACAGTCTGGAGGCGGCGTACCAGCACCTGGGCAAGGGCGGCGCGGACGCGTTCACCTCCGTCGTGCTGATGACGGACGGCGAGAACACCGAGGGGGTCGGGGCCGCGCACTTCGACTCCTTCTACGCGGCCCTGCCGCCCGCGCAGAAGCGGACGCCGGTCTTCGCGGTGCTGTTCGGGGACTCGGACCGCAAGGAGCTCACCCACATCACCGAACTGACCGGCGGGCGGCTCTTCGACGCCACCGGCGGGAACCGTTCGCCGGCCGGAGCCTTCGAGGAGATCCGTGGCTACCAATAGGGCGCGCCGGATGCTCGGATATCTGGAGTCGCGCAAGAACCTGACGGGATCCGCCTGCGGGGTGGTCGGGCTGGGACTGACCCTGGCCGGGGTGGCGGGCGCGTACTGGCCGCTGGTGATCGCCGGGCTGTACGGGGCGGGCGCGTTGATCGCCCCGCCGGAGCGGGTGGCGCCGCCGCCCTTCGACCCGAGCGAGGAGATCGGCGCGCTGCGCGCGGACTTCGCGCGGCTCGGTGCGTACCTGGGCGAGGTGGAGTTGCCGGCGGCGGCGGAAGGCCGGTGGGCCGGGCTGTCGGAGCTGTACGGGGCCTTGCTGGAGCCGGGTTGGGTGGCGGAGGTCCTGGCCGGCGAGCCGGAGGCGGTGCACGCGCTGTCCCGGGCGATCCGGCGGGACGTTCCGGAGTGTGTGGACACGTACGGCCGGACGCGTTGGTGGAGTCGGCTGACTCCGGGCGGGGAGTCCCCGGAGCGCCACCTGGAGCGTCAGTTGGACCTGCTGTACGCGGAGGCGGAAAGAGTGACGGCGGACCTCCGCGAAGCGGAGGTCCGCCGTCAGCAGACGCACACGGCCTACCTGGAGGAGCGCGGACGCTCCTGAGGTCGGTCATGTGCTGCGGTGGGCGCCGCTTGGTCGGGGGCTCCCACAGCGGTGGGCGCCGCTTGGTCGGGGGCTCCCACGTTCGATGGCCCTTCTTCAGGGCGCGTCCTGGCTCAGCCCAGGCGCTCCACGAGTGCGTGGTACTGGTCCCACAGCTCCTTGGGAGTGTGGTCGCCGTAGGTGTTGAGGTGCTCGGGGACCAAGGCGGCCTCCTCGCGCCAGACCTCCTTGTCGACGGTGAGGAGGAAGTCGAGGTCCTCGGCCGGGAGGTCCAGGCCGTCGAGGTCGAGGGAGTCCTTGGTCGGCAGGATGCCGATGGGGGTCTCGACGCCTTCGGCGGTGCCGTCGAGGCGGCCGACGATCCACTTCAGGACGCGGCTGTTCTCGCCGAAGCCGGGCCACACGAACTTGCCCGCGTCGTTCTTGCGGAACCAGTTGACGTAGTAGATCTTCGGGAGCTTGGCCTGGTCCTTGTCGGCGCCGACCTTGACCCAGTGACCCATGTAGTCGCCCATGTTGTAGCCGCAGAACGGCAGCATGGCGAAGGGGTCGCGGCGCAGTTCGCCGACCTTGCCCTCGGCGGCGGCGGTCTTCTCGGAGGCGATGTTCGAGCCGATGAAGACGCCGTGGTTCCAGTCGAAGGACTCGGTGACCAGCGGCACGGCGGAGGCGCGGCGGCCGCCGAAGAGGATCGCGGAGATCGGGACGCCCTTGGGGTCCTCCCACTCGGGGGCGATCGTCGGGCACTGGGAGGCCGGGACGGCGAAGCGGGCGTTGGGGTGGGCGGCCGGGGTCTCCGAGGCCGGAGTCCAGTCGTTGCCCTTCCAGTCGACGAGGTGCGCGGGCGCCTCTTCGGTCATGCCCTCCCACCACACGTCGCCGTCGTCGGTGAGCGCGACGTTGGTGAAGACGGTGTTCGCGTACATGGTCTTCATGGCGTTGGCGTTGGTGTGCTCGCCGGTGCCGGGCGCGACGCCGAAGAAGCCGGCCTCGGGGTTGATCGCGTAGAGGCGACCGTCCTCGCCGAAGCGCATCCAGGCGATGTCGTCGCCGATGGTCTCGACGGTCCAGCCGGAGATCGTGGGCTCCAGCATGGCCAGGTTGGTCTTGCCGCACGCGGACGGGAAGGCGGCCGCGACGTATTTGGTCTCGCCCTCGCCGGCCGGCGGGGTGAGCTTGAGAATCAGCATGTGCTCGGCGAGCCAGCCCTCGTCGCGGGCCATGACGGACGCGATGCGCAGGGCGTAGCACTTCTTGCCGAGGAGGGCGTTGCCGCCGTAGCCGGATCCGTAGGACCAGATCTCGCGGGTCTCCGGGAAGTGCGAGATGTACTTGGTGGTGTTGCAGGGCCACGGCACGTCGGCCTCGCCCTCGGCGAGCGGAGCGCCGAGGGTGTGGACGGCCTTGACGAAGAACCCGTCGGTGCCGAGCTCGTCGAGGACGGCCTTGCCCATGCGGGTCATGGTGCGCATGGCGACGGCGACGTAGGCGGAGTCGGTGATCTCGACGCCGATCGCGGAGAGCTCGGAGCCGAGGGGGCCCATGCAGAACGGGACGACGTACATCGTCCGGCCCTTCATGGAGCCGCGGAAGATGCCCTTCTCGCCGGAGAACATCTCCTTCATCTCGGAAGGAGCCTTCCAGTGGTTCGTCGGGCCCGCGTCCTCCTCCTTCTCGGAGCAGATGAAGGTACGGTCCTCGACGCGCGCGACGTCGGAGGGGTCGGAGGCGGCGTAGTAGGAGTTCGGGCGCTTCGTCTCGTCGAGCTTCTTGAACGTTCCCTTGGTGACGAGCTCCTCGCACAGGCGCTCGTACTCGGCTTCGGAGCCGTCGCACCAGACGACACGGTCCGGCTGCGTGAGGGCTGCGATCTCGTCCACCCAGGAGATGAGCTCCTGGTGAGTCGTCGGGATGGTGGGAGCCGCGTTGTCGCGCGCCACGATTGCTCCTTGTTGAGGGGTTTGTTTGGTGTAGGCCCCGTGGGGGCTGCGACCCGGACGCTTCGCGCTCCGCTCATCCGGTGTCGACCGCACTCATCTGATCATCCGGTGGATGTGCGCATATGTCCAGAGGGCCTCTCACGTGAGCATTGCCACGTCCGTCAATCTTCCGTAAAGACCACTGACGGAAACCTACGGACCCGTAGGTAGCATGGCGCGCATGACTTCTGATGCCGCAGCCGTCCCGGCCGCCGAGGCCACACCGGTCGTCGAAGCTCTGGAGGCGGCCGAGACCGCCCTGGAGGAGAAGCCGCTGCTGCGCGGCTGGCTGCACCTCGGAATGTTCCCCGCCGTGGTCGTCGCGGGCCTGGCGCTGATGGCGTTCACCGACTCCACCCGGGCGCGGGTCGCCTGCGGCGTCTACATCCTCACGGCCTGCCTGCTCTTCGGCGTCAGCGCGGTCTACCACCGCGGCACCTGGGGGCCGCGCGGCGAGGCCATCCTGCGGCGGCTCGACCACGCCAACATCTTCCTGATCATCGCGGGTACCTACACCCCGCTGACCGTCCTACTGCTCCCGCCCTCCACCGGGCGGACCCTGCTGTGGGCGGTGTGGATCGCGGCGGCCGCCGGCATCGCCTTCCGGGTCTTCTGGGTGGGCGCCCCGCGCTGGCTGTACACCCCTTGCTACATCGCCATGGGCTGGGCGGCGGTCTTCTTCCTGCCCGACTTCATGCGCACCGGCGGGATCGCCGTCCTGGTCCTGGTGATCGTCGGCGGCCTGCTCTACAGCGTGGGCGGGGTCATCTACGGCATGAAGCGCCCGAACCCCTCCCCCCGCTTCTTCGGCTTCCACGAGGTCTTCCACTCGCTGACCCTCGCGGCCTTCGTGGCCCACTACGTCGGCATCTCGCTCGCCGCCTACCAGCACTGAGTCGACCGGAACCCGCCGGGGCGGGGTCCCGTCGTGCCGCCCGGTCCGGCGTCAGGGGCGGGCGGCACCCAACTGCTCCGCCAGCTCGACCGGATCCGTCGTGGGCCGCGCGCAGACGAAATGGCGACACACGTACGCCGTCGGCAGGTCGTTCACGAGCGTGCGCTCGGCGAGCAGCGGGAACTCACCGCCACCACCGTCCGCCGCGCGCGGAAGACCGGCCGCCACCACCGCCCCGGGAGCCGTCCCCAGCAACGCGGTCCGGTGCAGCAGCGCCAGCTCCGGATCCTCGGGACGGCCCACGACCGCCACCTCGCGCGGCCCGTCCAGGAGCGCCTCGGCCACCGACAGCCCGTGTCCGATGAAACGCGGCACCCGCGGCCCGAGCGCGTGCACCACCCCGAGCGCCTGCTCCGCCGCCGTACGGTGCGCCTGCGATCCGGTGTGCGCCGCGTACGAGAGCAGCGCGCCGGCGGCGGCCGTCCACCCCGAGGGGGCGGCCGTGTCCGTCGGATCCTGCGGCCTGCGGATGAGCTTCTCGGCGTCGTGCGCCGTGTCGTACAGCGACCCGTCCTCGGCGGTGAACCGGTCCAGGACCAGGTCGACGAGGAATCCGGCGAACTCCAGCCAGACCCCCTCGCCGGTCACGGACGCCAGCGCGAGGAAGCCCTCCGCCACGTCGCCGTAGTCCTCCAACACCCCGTCGTTGGTGCCGACCTGGCCGTCCCTGCTGGTGCGCGACAGCCGCGCCCGGCCGTCCATGTGCACGCGTACCAGCAGATCCGCGGCCTCGGTCGCCCGCTCCACCAGGTCGGGCCGCTCGAAGTACGCCCCGCACTCGGCGAGCGCGGCGATCGCCAGCCCGTTCCACGCGGCGACGATCTTGTCGTCCCGCCCCGGCGCGGGCCGCCGCCCCCGGGCCGCCAGCAGCCGCTCCTTGATCCCGGCGAGCCGGCCCGCCTCCACCGCGGGCCCGTCCTGGGGCAGCTGCAACACGGACGTCCCGTGCTCGAAGGTCCCCTCCTCGGTCACCCCGAAGTACCCGGCGGCCAGATTCCCGTCGGCCTCGCCGAGCACCTCGCGCAGCTGGGCGGGCGTCCAGGCGTAGTAGGCCCCCTCGACGTGCTCCCCGGTCAGCGGGTCCTCGCTGTCGGCATCGAGCGCGGAGGCGAACCCGCCCTGGTCGGTGCGCAGCTCCCGGACCATGAAGTCTGCGGTCTCCAGCGCGACCCGGCGTGCGAGGTCGGACCCGGTGGCGCGCCACAGGTGGGCGTAGACCCGGCACAGCAGCGCGTTGTCGTAGAGCATCTTCTCGAAGTGCGGAACGCGCCACTCGCGGTCCACGGAGTACCGCGCGAAACCGCCTCCGAGCTGGTCGTAGATCCCGCCGCGGGCCATCGCCTCGCAGGTGTCCGCGGCCATCTGGAGGGCGCCCTCGGACCCGGTGCGCGCGTGGTGGCGCAGCAGGAACTCCAGGACCATGGACGGCGGGAACTTCGGCGCGCCGCCGAATCCGCCGTGCGCGGCGTCGTACTCCCGGGTCAGCCCGAGCAAGGCCTTGGCCAATTCCTCGGGTCCGGGCGTCCCGGCCTTGCCGTAGTCCAACTCCCGCCCGGCCAGGTCCCGTACGATCCGCCGCGCGACCTCGGCGACCTCCTCGGGGCGCCCCACCCAGGCGGCCCGTACGCCTTCGAGCACCTGCATGAAGGAGGGCATGCCCTGCCGGGGCTCTGGCGGGAAGTAGGTGCCGAAGTAGAAGGGCTCGGCGTCGGCGGTCATGAAGACGGTCATGGGCCACCCGCCCTGACCGGTGGCCGCCTGCACGGCTTCCATGTAGACGGCGTCGACGTCCGGGCGCTCCTCGCGGTCCACCTTGATGTTGACGAAGTGCTCGTTCATGAAGGCGGCGGTCGGTTCGTCCTCGAAGCTCTCGCCGGCGAGCACGTGACACCAGTGGCAGCTCGCGTAGCCGACGCTGAGGTGCACGGGCACCCCGCGCTCTCGCGCCTGGGCGAAGGCCTCGGGCGACCACGGCCACCAGTCGACAGGGTTGTCGGCGTGCTGGAGGAGGTAGGGGGAGGTCTCGTTCGCGAGGCGGTTCGGCATGGGGCCCATCCTGCCGCACCGTCCCGCGTGCGCCTTGTCACCTGGCCGTCGGTCACTTCCGCAGCAGCGGGGTCAGGTCGGCGGTCCAGGTGTCGCGGGTGGTGGCCCAGGTGCGGGGGCAGTTCACGCGGGCCGGTGTCGCGAAGTCCGGGTGGCGGGCGGGGGCCGCGCCGTAGGCCGCGCAGCGGTGGGATTCGGCGCGGGCCGGGTCCGGGGCGTGTTCGTCGTCGGGGTCCGGGGTGGGGTCGGCGGCCGCCGCGAGGTCGTAGGCGCGGGCCGCGGTCAGCAGGGCGTGGTCGCCGTCCGGGGCGCGCAGGAGCATCAGCTGGGCGAAGCGGTCGGCGGCGTCCTCCTCGGCTCGGCCCTGGTCGCGGACCGGGAGGTCGAGGGCGTCGATGAGGGCGTGGCCCGCCTCGTGGTGGAGGGTCTCCCGGACGATCTCGGAGAGGGGTTCGTCCGCCGGCCGGCCGTCGGCTGCCTCGAACCGTTCCCGATCCTCCGTCAGGTCGTCGTAGCAGAGCTCGATCCGATGGGTCTCGGGGTCGTAGCCGCTGCCCTCGCCCCCGCAGGAGCGGGCGACGATCGTGATCCGGTGGGGGACGTCGAGGTAGGCGTCGAGGTCCGCGGTGACGAGCCGGAGGAGGTCGCGGCGCTCGATCAGGTCGGCGTCGGCGCGGTCGGCTTCGTCCGGTTTTTCGTGGCGCGCCACGAACCCCCTTGCGGGTGGCGGGGGTTCGCAACCGGTCGACGCCGACAGCAGTACCGTCGCGCACAGGGTCGAGGCCAGAGCGGTACGTGAGCGACGTGCTGTCATATTGCCCTCCGGATATGCCAGTTGACTGATTTCGACCCGACTGTAGGAGAGAGTGCGCACTTCCCTCTGAACTAGCTCAGATTCCCTCGCGCTCGGCGGAGTCCCGCAGGACACTTGGGGCTCGTTGCCGGAGCTCTCTGAGGGGGATGCCGATGCGGGACAGCCATCGCGGTGAGGCCGAGCGGCTGTTGGAGCGGGCCGTGGACGACACGGCGCGGCAGGGCACGGGTGCGGGCATCGACCGGGCGACGCTGCTGGCTCGGGGCCGGGAGGCGCTGGACGCGCTCGCCGCGAGTGCGGCGCCCGAGTACGAGGCGTACGTAAGGGCTCTGGACGAGGCGGCGGCCGGGGACCAGTCGCTCGGTGAGGCCTTCCGGCGGGGCAATCCCTCCACGGCGTTGCTGGTGACGGCGGTGGCCGCGGCCGCCGCCGTGGGCGCGGACCTGTCGCTGGGTGTCGCGGCCGGGACGGCGCTGACCGCGGGGGCCGTGGTGGGGATCTCCGGGGCGGTGGCGACGGTGGTGAAGGTGACTGCGCTGCACCTGCCGGCCGCGAACCGGCGGGCCGGGGAACGGGGCCGGCCGGGCGGTCCCGAGCAGTTGAGGCTGCAGTGGCTGTCGGCGCTGGAGGTGCGCGGGATACGGCCGTTCCTGGAGCAGCAGCGTGCGGTGGCCGCGGCGGCCCGGGCGGCCCGGCCCGTGGCCCGGCCGACGACGGCGCGCCCGGCTCCGCGGTTGCGGGGTGCGGACCGCAGTGCGGAGGCGCGGCGGCGCAACGCGCTCGAGCATTCCTTCGGGCAGCTGCCGGCTCCGGCGGAGGGGTTCGCGGGGCGGCGGTCGGAGCTGACGCGGATCGCTCAGTGGGTGCAGGCGGCGCGGGCGAGTACGGAGACCCGCCCGGTGGTGGTGGTGCTGCACGGCGAGCCGGGGGTGGGGCGTACGACGCTGGCGCTGCGGGCGGCGCACGCGCTGCGGGACCAGTTCCGGGGCGCGTGCCTGGTGGACCTGCGGGGCGGTTCGGCCGGGGAGGCGTTCGGGGACGCGCCGCTGGCCACGCGGGAGGCGCTGTTGCACCTGATGAACCGGCTCGGTGCGCCGCGCGAGCAGCTGCTGTTCCGTGAGGGCGCGTCGGCGGAGCAGCAGGTACGGCGGCTGGGCGAGCTGTACCACCAGCATCTGCAGGGACTGCCGGTGACGGTGCTGCTCGACGACGCGGTGGACGCGGCGCAGGTCCGACTGCTGGTCCCGGAGCGTTCCGAGAGCCTGGTGCTGGTGACGGCGCGGGAGCCGTTGGAGCTGCCGGCCGACCTGGCGGCCTGGGTGTACCAGCTGCCGGTGGAGCGGTTGGCGCGGGAGGAGTCGACGGAGCTGCTCCGGACGGCGTGGGCGGGACCGGCGGGCACCGCGGCGGGCACCGCGGACGGGGCCGAGGAGGACCTGGCCGCCGTGGTGGAGCTGAGCGGCGGGCTCCCGCTCGCGCTGCGGCTGCTGGCTCCGCCGGCGCGCGAGGGCCGGGCCCTGACGGACGGCACGGCCGCACACCCGGTGGAGGCGGCGCTGCGGACGGCGGACGCGCGGCTGGCCGAGCCCGCCCGGCGGTTGCTGCGGCGGCTGCCGCTGGCCGGGCGGGCCTCGCTGGGCGGCGCGGCGGCGGCCGCGCTGGGGGACGTACCGGAGGCGGCGGCGCTGCGCACGCTGGAGGAGCTGTGGGAGGCCGGGCTGATCGAGCGGGTGCGCGGCCAGCGGTTCCGGATGCACGACGCGGTGCGCTCGTACGCGGCGGCGCGGGCGGCGGAGGACGAGGACCGGGCGCAGGCCGTGGCGGCGCACGAGCGGCTGATCCGCGTCTACGCGGGGCTGGCGGACGCGGTGATCCGGATGGTCGACGGGAAGATGTCGACGCGGGCGAACCAGTTCGGGGTGCACGGGTTCGCCTCGCTGGACGCGGCGCTGCGCTGGCTGGACGACGAGTCGAGCTTCATCACGGCGGCGCTGCGGCATTCGGAGGGCGTGGACCAGCAGGCGGTGCTGGATCTGCTGGGCGCGCTGTGCGATTTCTGTCTGTTGCGCGGGGACCTGTACCGGCTGGGTGAGATCGACGAGCTGACGCAGGTGGTCGCGGCGGGTCAGAACGGGTTGAAGGGGCAGCAGGGGCGGCTGGTGCGGTCGGTGCAGTGGCGTACCGGTATCGCGGCGCGTCAGCTGGGCGAGCTGGACAAGGCCCGCACCACGCTGGCCTCGGTGGTGGACCAGTACATGGAGGCCGATCAGGAGGCCGCGGCGGCGATGGCCCTGATCTCGCTCGGGATCACGCTGCACCACCAGGGCAATCTTCCGGAGGCGGCGGTACGGATCCGGGAGGCGCTGGAGCTGCAGGAGCCGCCGGAGCTGGCGGGTGACCGGGCCTGGGGCCTGCACGCGCTGGCGGCGGTGGAGCGGGACCGGGCACGGCTGGCGGAGGCGGCGCGGCTGCTGGAGACCTCGCTGGCCTTGCACCGGGAGAGCGAGAGCGTGCACGGGGAGGCGTGGGCGCATTTCCAGCTGGGGCAGGTGCACCTGCGGTTCGGGGACGTGGAGCCGGCGGAGGTGGAGCTGCGACGGGCCCTGGACCTGTACGGGCGTACCCGCGACGACCGCGGTGAGGCCTGGGCGCTGACGCAGCTGGGCCGGGCCCGGGTGGTGGACGGTGATCCGGGACCGGCGGTGGACGGGCTGCGGGAGGCGCTGGCCCGGCACCGGGAGGCGGAGGACGCGCGCGGCGAGGCGTGGACGCAGTACTACCTCGGGCAGGCACTGGAGGTGGGCGGCGAGCGCGACGAGGCGGTACGGGAGCTGGAGCGGGCGCGGACGATGTTCTCGCGGATGCGGGACGTGTACGGGCTGGCCTACGCCCGCCACCATTCGGGTCGGGTGACGCGGGACCAGCGGGCGGCCCAGACGGGGAACCTGCGCAACTCCGGCTTCGCCCGTCAACTGCTGGTGGACGCGCGGGCGGACTTCCGGCGGATCGGTCTGGCGCACGGCGAGGCGTGGACGTGCCTGGAGCTGGCGGTGATCGACGCGGGCAACGGCCGGCTGTCGCAGTCGCTGGGGCTGTGCGAGGAGGCGGTGCGGCTGTTCATCGCGTACGGGGACCGGCGCGGGGAGGACTGGGCGCGGTTCCTGCGGTGCACGATGCTGCCGTACGCGGTGCCGGCGGCGCCGGAGGAGGCGCGGGCGGAGCTGGGGCGCCTCGCGCAGGCGCCGCATCCGGCGCGGGACGGCCGGCTGGAGGACTGCCTGGAGACGTACGGGGTGATCCTGGGCCGGGGCGTGGATCCGGCGGAGGGCTGGCAGGCGTGGCGGCTCGGCCTGGTGCCGAACCTGCACTCGCGGGAGGTCATGGGGGTCCCGCGGGCCTGAGGCGACCCGGGCCCGGTCGGCGGCCCGCGCCTCGGCCACGGGGCCCGGACCGTCGGGCCCGCGCCCCCCTCGGCCGCCGCCCCGCCGATTCTCCCGGCCGGGGCGCCGGCGCACGCGCGCGAGGGTCCTACGGGCGCCGGGCGTACCGGACCCGGCTCCGGTCCCTGAGCCGCCTTACGGGGCCCGGGTGCCGTCCGTGCCGGGGGCGGCCGGGGCCGCGGGATCCGGGGCCTCCTCGAAGTTCACCCGGCCCATGTGCCGGTTCATGGACTTCATCAGGGCCCACACGCCGACGGCGAGGGCCGCGAAGACGACGAAGCCGAGGAGGCCGGGCGTCACCTTGTTCTTGTCGAAGGTGTCACCCGCCAGCGGAAGGAGCTGGGTCAGTGCTGCCTGCGTAGCGCTCATAGCTACGCATTCTCCCGGATGCCCGCGAAGAGGTCGGACTCGGGGAGGGAAGTGTCGACGAGCGACTTCGCCAGCTCGTACTCCTCGGTGGGCCAGACCTCCTTCTGGATGTCCATCGGGACGCGGAACCAGCCGCCGTCCGGGTCGATCTGCGTGGCGTGCGCGATGAGGGCCTTGTCACGGATCTCGAAGAAGTCGGCGCAGGGCACGTGGGTGGTCAGGTTCCGCTCCTTGCGCTCGAACTCCTTCCACCGCTCCAGCCACTCCCCGTAGGGGGACTCCAGGCCGCGCGCGAGCAGCGCCTCGTGGAGGGCGATGGTGCGCGGCTTGTTGAAGCCCTGGTTGTAGTAGAGCTTCTGCGGCTGGTAGGCCGGGCCGTACTCGCTCTCCGGGTACTTCTCGGTGTCGGCCGCGCTGTCGAAGGCCAGCATGGAGATCGTGTGGGTCATGATGTGGTCGGGGTGCGGGTAGCCCCCGTTCTCGTCGTAGGTGGTGACGACCTGCGGCTTGAAGGCACGGATCTTCTTCACCAGCTCGCCGGCGGCCTCGTGGACGTCCGCGAGCGCGAAGCAGCCCTCGGGCAGCGGGGGCAGCGGGTCGCCCTCGGGGAGGCCGGAGTCGACGTAGCCGAGCCACTCCTGCTCGACGCCGAGGATGTCGCGCGCCTCGTCCATCTCCTTGGCGCGTACCTCGTGGATGTTCTCCTCGATGTACTTGTCGCCCTGGAGCTTGGGGTTCAGGACCGAGCCGCGCTCGCCACCGGTGCAGGTGACGACCAGCACGGGAACCCCCTCGGACACGTACTTGGCCATGGTGGCCGCGCCCTTGCTCGACTCGTCGTCGGGGTGGGCGTGGACGGCCATCAGTCGAAGCTGCTCGGTCAAAACAGGATCCTCTGCGATTCGGCGCGACACTCAGCTCCTATAGTGACCGAACTGGGGGGCGGAAAATTCCAGGGGTGACCAAGCCGTCCCCGGCGAGAGGAACGATCATGAGCGCGGTGCGCGAGGGACTGCCCGAGGGCCGGTACGGCCGGTCGGCGGACGAGCGTGCGGACCGGAAGCTCAAGATCATCGGATCGGCGCTGGGTGCGGTGCTGCTGGGCGTGGTCGGCTGGATCGGTTGGGACTACGTCGCGGGACAGAGCGTGAGCGCCGAGGTGATCAAGTTCCAGGTGATTTCGGACACCGAGGTGAAGGTGCACCTGGAGGTCCGCAAGGAGTCCTCGGTCACCGGTGTCTGCTCCCTGAGCTCCCAGGACAAGGAGCACGCCGAGGTGGGTCGCGCCGATTTCACCTTCGCGCAGGGCTCGTCGCGGGTGGACGAGCTCGTCACCCTGAAGACCACCGGCAGGGCCGCGATGATCGAGCTGGTCGGGTGCCGGCCGGCGCCTTCCGCCCACTGAGGTCCGAAAAGGATTGAAGTCGCGCCCCGCGAGGCAATGAGCCTGTGGGGTCCTCCCTCTTTTCTTCCCGAATTGTTAGGCTCGTGGTTTCGTCCGCCGCTGGCGGCAGTAGTCCCCTGTACCGACGAGGAGCACCCGTGACCCAGACGAGCGAAAGCGTCACCTGGCTGACCCAGGCGGCGTACGACCAGCTGAAGGCGGAGCTGGACTACCTCTCTGGTCCCGCCCGCACGGAGATCGCCACGAAGATCGCAGCCGCCCGCGAGGAGGGCGACCTGCGTGAGAACGGTGGCTACCACGCGGCGAAGGAGGAGCAGGGCAAGCAGGAGCTGCGGGTCCGCCAGCTCACGCAGCTCCTGGAGAACGCCAAGGTCGGCACCGCGCCCGCGTCCGACGGCGTGGTGGCCCCCGGCACGCTCGTCAAGATCGCCTTCGACGGCGACGAGGACGACACCATGGAGTTCCTGCTGGCCTCGCGCGAGTACGCGTCCTCGGACTTCGAGACGTACTCCCCCCAGTCCCCGCTGGGCAGCGGCGTCATGGGCAAGGCGATCGGCGAGGACGCCGAGTACGAGCTGCCGAACGGCAAGAAGGCCTCGGTCAAGATCCTGGACGTCAAGCCCTTCACCGGCTGATCACCCTCGGTCACCGTTTTCTTCCTGACAGACCACGCGATGCCCGGCCGGACCCTTCCGGCCGGGCATCGCGCGTTCCTGATCGGTACGGGGCCGCGGGCCTCAGCCGTCCGCTCCGCGGTACTTGCGGACCGCGAGGGTGCGGAACACCAAGATGATCAAGGCCGACCAGATCAGTGAGGCCCAGACGGGGTGGACCATCGGCCAGGCGTCGGACGGGGACACGCCCGGGTTGCCGAAGAGTTCGCGGCAGGCCTGGACGGTGGCGCTGAAGGGGTTCCATTCGGCGATGGGCTGGAGCCAGCTCGCCATGTTCTCCGTGGGGACGAACGCGTTGGAGATGAACGTGACGGGGAACAGCCAGATCAGCCCGCCCGAGGTGGCGGCCTCCGGGGTCCGTACGGACAGCCCGATCAGGGCGCCGATCCAGGAGAAGGCGTACCCGAGCAGGAGCAGCAGACCGAAGCCGGCCAGCACCTCGCCGGCGCTCGTGTGGGTGCGCCAACCGACGAGGAGGGCGACGATCGCCAGCACCACCATGGTCAGCGCGGTCTGCATCAGGTCGGCCAGGGTGCGGCCGGTCAGGACGGCGCCGCGGGCCATGGGCAGCGATCGGAAGCGGTCGATCAGGCCCTTGTGCATGTCGTCCGCGATGCCCGCGCCCGCGCCCGCCGTGGCGAAGGTGACGGTCTGGGCGAAGATCCCGGCCATCAGGAAGTTCCGGTAGTCGCTGGCGCTGGTCGAGCCGCCGATCATCATCGAGCCGCCGAAGACGAAGCTGAACAGCACCACGAACATGACCGGCTGGATCAGCCCGAAGATCACCATCTCGGGGATCCGGCTGAGCCGGATGACGTTCCGCTTGGCGATCACGAGGGAGTCGTTGACGCTCTGGACGACTCCGCCGCGCGGACGGGGCGCCGCGAGTTCGCCGTTCGGGGAGGTGCCCAGGTCGGGGGACGTGAGGGTCACTTCGCCGCCTCCTTCCGGGCCGCCTTGCGACCCTTGGCCCCGGGACCTGCCGGCGCGTCGTCGTTGTCCTCCACGGCCTTCTCGGCCGCGTGCCCGGTCAGGGAGATGAACACGTCGTCGAGGGTGGGGCGGCGCAGGCCGATGTCGTCGATCTCGATGCCCCGGCCGTCGAGTTCGCGGATGACCTCGGCGAGCAGCTTGGCGCCGCCCGACACGGGCACGGTCAGCTTGCGGGTGTGTTCCTCGACGGTGGTCTCGCCCTTGCCGAAGCCGGCGAGCACCTCGCGGGCGGTGGGAATGTGTTGCCGCTCGTGGACGACGACCTCCACGCGCTCGCCGCCGGTGCGGGCCTTGAGCTGGTCGGAGGTGCCGCGGGCGATGACCTTGCCGTGGTCGACCACGCAGATGTCGTGCGCGAGGTGGTCGGCCTCCTCCAGGTACTGGGTGGTCAGCAGCAAGGTGGTGCCGCCGGCGACCAGTTCCTGGATGATGCCCCACAGTTGCTGGCGGTTACGGGGGTCGAGTCCGGTGGTCGGCTCGTCCATGAACATCACGGGCGGGCTGACGACGAGGGCGGCCGCGAGGTCCAGGCGCCTGCGCATACCGCCGGAGTAGGTCTTCGCCGTACGGTCGGCGGCGTCGGAGAGGTTGAAGCGTTCGAGGAGTTCGGTGGCCCGCGCTTTGGCCGCCTTGGCCTTCATCTGGTAGAGCTGGCCGACCATCTGGAGGTTCTCGCGGCCGGTCAGGTACTCGTCGACGGCCGCGAACTGGCCGGACAGACCGATGGCGCGGCGGACTTCGTTGGGATGCTTGAGGACGTCCATGCCGGCGACGACGGCCTTGCCGCTGTCGGGCCGCAGGAGGGTGGTCAGGACGCGTACGGCCGTGGTCTTGCCCGCGCCGTTCGGGCCGAGCAGACCCAGGACGGTGCCTTCGGGGACATCGAGGTCCACGCCGTCGAGAGCCCGTACATCGCCGAAGGTCTTGACCAGACCTTCGGCGTAGATAGCGCCTGGCATATGGATTCTCCCAGTGAATCGGGCCAGTAGAATCAGGATATTCAGGGCATTTCTACGCAAACCCTATGGGCGCCGGGCGGGTCCTGCTCGGCCGAACGGGGGATGTGTCCGGCCGGAGCGGCAGGCGGGGAGACGGTGAGCTCGGTGCCTTCTCTAGCTCATCACCTTGTATCCCGCGCCGTGCAGGGAACGCGCGACTTCCGCGCAGTGCTCCGGGCCCTTCGTCTCCAGGTGCAGTTCCACCTCCACCTCCGTGAGCCCCAGCCGCGGGTCCGTCCGCACATGGCTCACGTCCAACACGTTCGCATCCACCACTGACAACACCGCGAGGAGCCCGGCCAGGGCACCCGGTCGGTCGGCCACGCGCAGTCGCAGGGACAGGTACCGGCCCGCCGCCGCCATGCCATGGCGCAGGATCCGCTGGAGCAGCAGCGGATCGACGTTCCCGCCGGACAGGACGGCCACCACCGGTCCACCGCCGTACAGTTCGGGCTCGGCGAGCAGGGCCGCGACCGGACTGCACCCGGCCGGTTCGACCACCAGCTTGGCCCGCTCCAGGCACAGCAGCAGGGCACTGGAGAGGGCGTCCTCGGATACCGTCCGCACATCGTCGACGAGTTCGGCGATGATGTTGAAGGGGACGTCGCCGGGGCGGCCGACCTTGATCCCGTCGGCCATCGTCATCGGTTCCTCGATCGAGATCGGGTGCCCGGCCTTGAGCGAGGGCGGGTACGCGGCCGCGCCCGCCGCCTGCACCCCGATGACCCGCACGTCCGGCCGCAGCGCCTTCACGGCGACCGCGACACCGGCCGCGAGACCGCCGCCGCCGATCCCGACGAGGATGGTCCGCACCTCCGGGCACTGCTCCAGGATCTCCAGGCCGACGGTTCCCTGGCCCGCGATGATGTCGCGGTGGTCGAAGGGGTGGATGAACACCGCGCCGGTGCGGTCCGCGTACTCCTGGGCGGCCAGGAAGGTCTCGTCGACGACCTGCCCGTGCAGCCGCACGTCGGCGCCGTAGTCCTGGGTCGCGGCCACCTTCGGCAGCGGCGCCCCGACCGGCATGAACACGGTCGAGCGGACCCCGAGGAGGGAGGAGGCCAGCGCCACGCCCTGCGCGTGGTTGCCCGCGCTCGCGGCGACGACGCCGGCGGCCCGCTGCTCGGGGCGCAGGCCGGCGATGCGCACGTAGGCGCCGCGCAGCTTGAAGGAGCCGGTGCGCTGGAGGTTCTCGCACTTGAGGTGGACCGGGGAGCCGGTCAGTGCGGACAGGTGCCGGCTGCCCTCCATGGCGGTGACCCGGGAGACGCCGGAGAGCATCTTCTGAGCCCCCCGGATGTCGTCGAGGATGACCTGGGGGACGGGCTGGGGCACGCGGTAGTTCATGCCGCCAGTCTCGCAGGGCGCGCGGGAGGGGCGATATCTCGCCATCCGGGACACCTGCGGGGCGGCGGCCCGAACCGGCCGTATCAGTTCTCGTACGAGGCGTACGAGCCGCCGCACGGCCGCGTACTCTGTCCCCCAACCTTGTCGGACCCACGCGAAGAGAGCCCACGGCCATGCCTTCCACCCCGGCCAATTCCGATCTGCCCGCGGCGCCCGACGCGCCCGCCGGAGCCGGTCTCCTCGACGCGCTCCAGCACCAGGTGGCGGTCTTCGCCCGCCGTGCCGAGCAGACCCGTCTGGGCGGTGTGGGCCAGGCCCGCAACTCGATGGACCGCGCCGCCTACCTGCTGCTCAACCGGCTCGACCTGGAAGGCCCGATGGGCGTGAAGGCACTCGCCGGCGGCATGGGGATCGACTCCTCCACGGTGACCCGGCAGGTCGCGCCGCTGGTCGACGGCGGTCTGGTCAAGCGGACCTCGCACCCCGAGGACGGGCGGGCCGTGGTGCTCGCGCTGTCCCCGCGGGGGCTGGCCCGGTTGGAGGAGGTCCGCTCCTCGCGGCGCGAGCTGATGGCTCGGGTGACGGAGGGCTGGAGCGAGGGCGAGCGGGAATCCTTCACCGGTCTGCTGACGCGCTTCAACCTGTCGCTGTCGGAGCTCATGGCGGCGGTGGCCGAAGCCGGCCCCGCCTCGTGAGCGGAGTCCGTCCGTCCTCTTGACCTGGGCGGCCCCGCTGCCCGCACTATGTGGACCATGCGGGTAGTTGATCAACAGGCGGGCTCCTACGCGGAGTTCGAAGCCTTCGTCGCGGGTGCGGCCGGGCGTCTCCTGCATGTCGCGGTCCTGCTCACCGGTGAACCGGAGTCGGCCCGGCGGCTACTGGCGGGCGCGCTGGCCCGGACGTACGCGAACTGGCGGCGGCTGCGCGGGGACGATCCGTACGACTTCACCCGCCAGGAACTGTGCGCCGCCTTCGCCCGGACCGGCTGGCGCCACCACGGCGGCGCCGGCCTGCTCGCCCGGCTGAGCCCGCCGGAGCGGCTCGTCCTCGTCCTCCGGCTCTACGAAGGGGTCGCGGAGGAGGTCACGGCGGCGCAGCTCGGCATGCCGGTGGAGCGGGTGCGGGTGCTGTGCAACCGGGCCGTGGAGGCGCTGCGGAACCGGGGGGCGGCGTGAGTGGGATCCCGGACCGGAAGGAAGCCCAGGTCAAGCGGCTCCTGCAGGGCCCGTACCCGCCGGTGCCGACGGGGCTGGCGGCCGGTGCCGCGGCTCGGGGCGGGCGGCTGCTGCGGAGGCGGCGGGCGCTGCGGAGGTTCGGCTGGGCCGTACTGTTCGCCGCCGCGGTGGCCTTCGCGGTGTGGGCCTCCCTGACCCACCCCTGGGCCGAACCGCCGACGGGCGTCTCCCCACCCCTCCAGGGCTGGTGACCCCGCCCGGCTGCGCCGAGCCCCTTCCGGCGGCATTCCAGCCTCGCCGGCGTTTGAGGCGCGGGGTCTGGGGCGGAGCCCCAGGGAACCCGGCTCCGCCGGGCACCGGGCGCCGCCCCGCCCCCCCCCCCCCCCCCCCGGGGGGGGGGCCCCCGCCCCCAAACCCCGCCCCGCGGGGAGGGGGCGGGGGGGGGGGGGGGGGGGGGGGGCCCGCGGGGCCCCC